>NZ_JASOOK010000020.1:0-34484 GCF_030217725.1 Streptococcus sp. UMB1203
ATGGGACTTTTTTTCTACACAAAAAAGGCTCCATAAGATCCATAGGGGATTTACCCACTACAAATATTATAGAGCCAATAAAAAGGGGGCTAGTCCTCCTTTTTTGTAGTAGAATTATGCAAGCCTTTTCAAAATATGCTATACTGATGAAAAAGGAGGATTTCTATGAGTCAAGAATTTATCAATCCAAGTGATGGCGTGATTCGTCAGTATCTCGCAACGAGTAAAACCCTTGCTGTGGTAGGTTTGTCAGACCGTGAGGAAACAACCAGCAATCGAGTGACCAAGGAAATGCAGGCTCGGGGTTATAAAATCATCCCAGTCAATCCTAAGGATGCAGGTGGAGAAATCTTGGGTGAAAAGGCTTATGCTAGCCTAGCAGAGATTCCTTTTCCTGTAGATATTGTCAATGTTTACCGTCGCAGCGAGTTTC
Source organism: Streptococcus sp. UMB1203 (assembly GCF_030217725.1). Taxonomy (GTDB): domain Bacteria; phylum Bacillota; class Bacilli; order Lactobacillales; family Streptococcaceae; genus Streptococcus. The sequence goes on from NZ_JASOOK010000020.1 coordinate 434, forward strand.
TGCCAGATGTGGCGCGTGATTTTCTCAAGGCTGATGCTAAAATTTTTTGGGCACAGCTAGGACTTGAAAGTCTAGAAGCGGAAGAAATCTTGCGTGCTGGAGGATGCGATGACATCGTGATGAATCGTTGCATCAAGAGAGAACATACTCGCTTGATTGAGGAAGCATAAGAAAAAGGTAGCTGGTGGGCTACCTTTTGTGTTAGAAAATGCCGATAAGGGTCTGCATACCGAGACTGGTGAGAATGATGGCTATCCAGCAAATGGCTCCGAGGACAATGGATTTTCCGCTGGATTTGATCATAGCCACCAGATTTGTTTTGAGACCGATAGCACTCATGGCCATGATAATGAGGAATTTGGAGAGTTGTTTGAGAGGAGTAAAGAAGCTACTGGACACACCGAGAGAGGTCAGTAGGGTGGTTAGGAGAGATGCAAGGATGAAGTAGAGGATAAAAAGTGGGAAGACTTTTTTCAGTTGCAATCCTTGCTTATTTTCTTGTTGGCGACTTTGCCAGTAGGAGAGAAAGAGAGTGATGGGGATGATAGCCAGGGTTCGTGTGAGTTTGACAATGGTTGCGGATTCGAGGGTATTGGTCTGGTAGAGACTGTCCCAGGCGCTGGCGGTAGCCGTTACAGAGGAAGTGTCATTGACTGCAGTCCCTGCAAAGAGGGCGAAGCCGTCATTGGATAGATGAAGCCAGGTTCCTAGAGTCGGAAAGATGAGTGCAGCCAAGACATTGAAGAAAAAGATAACAGAAATGGCTTGGGCTACTTCCTTTTCCTTAGCATGGATAACGGGCGCTGTCGCAGCAATGGCAGAGCCACCGCAGATAGAAGAACCAACTCCAATCAAGGTAGCCAGTTTTGTGTCCAGTGAAAAGAAGCGTTGGAAGAGGTAGGCAACAATCAAAGCTATTGAAATGGTAGACAGGATGACAGGGAGCGAAGTTTGTCCAACTGCAAAGACTTGCGAGATATTGAGACCAAAACCAAGCAAGATAACAGCATATTGGAGCAATTTTTTTGAACTAAAGGTCAATCCCGCATCCAGTTGTTTATAGGATGAGAGCCAGGGGTGGAGGAGCATTCCAGCAAAAATTGCAAAGACAGGTGCACCCACGACGGGGAAGAATCCTCCTAAGTACCAAGATAGGATAGAAATGAGAAGGCAGGCCAAGATGCCTGCTCCATTTTTTGATAGAAATGACATAAAAACCTCCAAATAGAATCTGTTACCATTATAGACCTGTAAACAGGAAAAGTAAAATAGAAAGTGGAGCTAACAATTATTTGACAAGTAGTGCTAATTATGTGATAATAATCTTACAAGAACTGTAACGAAGTCTTGGCAAAAACAAAAATACCAGAGCTCCACCTCTGGTATTTCTTTTTGTCTAGTTACATTAAAACTAAACTCAGGTTGTATTTTTTTTGTCGCGCTTATCTAACCACTTTCTGACTATCCACTCAGAAATGACATTACCGGTAATAGTAATCAGTAATGGTGCTAGAATAGTTGTAACGAAGATTATCAAAACCTCAATACTCGTCGAAAATCTCATGATACGTTGTCATCTTCGGCTTACCTAACTTTAGTTATGCTTTCACCTCGATTCCTAGTCTCATGAGATTTTCATTGAGTATTCTAAAAACATAGTGTTGTAATCAATTTAAATTAACACACTTCAATTTGTTATGCTAGCGTTATTCTATCATGTATTTTTGCGGTCGGTGGGCTTTTGTAGTATAATAGAGATACGTTTTGACAGTAGGAGGTATCTATGGATTTAACTAAGCGCTTTAATAAACAGTTAGATAAGATTCAAGTTTCGTTGATTCGTCAGTTTGACCAGGCTATTTCGGAGATTCCTGGGGTCTTGCGTTTGACTTTGGGGGAACCTGATTTTACAACGCCAGATCATGTCAAGGAGGCGGCCAAGCGGGCGATTGACCAGAACCAATCCTACTATACAGGGATGAGTGGTCTGCTGACCTTACGTCAGGCGGCCAGTGATTTTGTTAAGGAAAAGTACCAATTGGACTATGCTCCTGAAAATGAAATCTTGGTTACAATTGGGGCGACAGAGGCTTTATCTGCTACTTTGACAGCTATTTTGGAAGAGGGAGACAAGGTGCTCTTGCCAGCTCCTGCTTATCCGGGTTATGAACCAATTGTCAATCTAGTTGGGGCAGAGATTGTCGAGATTGACACAACTGAAAATAGGTTTATCTTGACTCCTGAGATGTTGGAGAAGGCTATTTTGGAGCAGGGAGACAAGCTCAAGGCGGTTATTCTCAACTATCCAGCAAATCCGACAGGAATTACCTACAGTCGGGAGCAGTTGGAGGCCTTGGCAGCTGTTTTACGCAAGTACGAAATTTTTGTTGTCTGTGATGAGGTTTACTCAGAATTGACCTACACAGGCGAAGCCCATGTGTCTCTGGGAACTATGTTGAGAGATCAGGCTATTATTATCAATGGTCTATCTAAATCACATGCCATGACAGGTTGGCGTTTGGGACTGATTTTCGCTCCTGCAGCCTTTACAGCTCAGTTGATTAAGAGTCACCAGTACTTGGTTACTGCCGCAAATACTATGGCTCAACATGCTGCGGTAGAAGCCTTGACGGCTGGTAAAAACGATGCGGAACCTATGAAGAAGGAATACATCCAGCGTCGAGATTATATTATCGAGAAAATGACTGCTCTTGGTTTTGAGATTATCAAACCAGACGGTGCCTTCTATATCTTTGCTAAGATTCCAGCGGGATACAATCAAGACTCCTTTGCCTTTCTCAAGGATTTTGCTCAGAAGAAGGCTGTTGCCTTTATCCCTGGTGCAGCCTTTGGGCGTTACGGGGAAGGTTATGTTCGCCTATCTTATGCAGCCAGCATGGAGACTATCAAAGAAGCCATGAAACGACTTGAGGAGTACATGAGAGAAGCATGATTCAGTCTATCACGAGTCAAGGCTTGGTGCTCTACAATCGCAATTTTCGTGAGGATGACAAGCTAGTTAAGATTTTTACAGAGCAGGCTGGTAAGCGGATGTTTTTCGTCAAACACGCTGGTCAGTCCAAACTAGCGCCAGTAATTCAGCCCTTGGTGTTGGCTCGATTTCTCTTGCGAATCAATGATGATGGGCTTAGTTACATTGAGGACTATCATGAGGTGATGACTTTTTCCAAGATTAATAGCGATCTCTTTGTCATGGCCTATGCGACTTATGTGGCAGCTCTTGCAGATGCTAGTTTGCAGGACAATCAGCAGGATGCTCCCTTGTTTGCTTTTTTGCAAAAGACTTTGGAGTTGATGGAAGCTGGCTTGGATTATCAGGTTTTGACCAATATTTTTGAAATTCAAATCTTGACCCGATTTGGTATTAGTCTCAATTTTAATGAGTGTGTCTTTTGTCATCGGGTCGGTCAGGCTTTTGACTTTTCTTTCAAATATGGAACCTGCCTCTGTCCAGAACATTATCATGAGGATGAGAGACGTTGCCATCTCAATCCCAATATCCCTTATCTGCTCAATCAATTTCAAGCCATTGATTTTGAGACTTTGGAGACCATTTCGCTCAAGCCTGAAATCAAGCAAGAGCTACGCCAATTTATGGATCAACTCTATGAAGAGTACGTTGGGATTCACCTAAAATCAAAGAAATTTATTGATTCCCTAGCAGACTGGGGACAATTACTAAAAGAGGAAAACAAATGAAAAAAATCGCAGTAGATGCCATGGGAGGCGATTACGCACCTCAGGCCATCGTTGAGGGTGTCAATCAAGCCCTAACTGACTTTTCAGATATCGAAGTTCAACTCTACGGAGATGAAGCTAAAATTAAGCAATATCTGACAGCGACAGAGCGCGTCAGCATTATCCATACGGATGAGAAGATTGATTCAGACGATGAACCTACGAGAGCTATTCGGAAGAAGAAAAATGCCAGTATGGTCTTGGCGGCCAAGGCTGTCAAAGAGGGAGAAGCAGACGCTGTTCTCTCAGCTGGGAATACAGGTGCTTTGTTGGCAGCAGGATTTTTCATCGTGGGTCGTATCAAGAACATTGACCGACCAGGCCTTATGTCGACCTTGCCGACTGTAGATGGGAAGGGTTTTGATATGCTGGACCTCGGTGCCAATGCGGAAAATACAGCCCAGCACCTCCATCAATACGCTGTCCTCGGTTCCTTCTATGCCAAAAATGTCCGTGGCATTGCGCAACCACGTGTTGGCTTGCTCAATAATGGAACAGAGAGTAGTAAGGGAGACCCGCTTCGTAAGGAAACTTATGAATTACTGGCGGCTGATGAAAGTTTGAACTTTATCGGAAACGTGGAAGCGCGGGATTTGATGAATGGCGTTGCGGATGTTGTTGTGGCAGATGGTTTCACGGGAAACGCTGTGCTCAAATCTATTGAAGGGACAGCCATGGGAATCATGGGCTTGCTCAAGACAGCTATTACAGGTGGAGGTTTTCGAGCGAAACTAGGTGCTCTTCTTCTCAAGGATAGCCTTAAAGGTTTGAAAAAACAGCTCAACTATTCAGATGTTGGTGGAGCGGTCTTGTTTGGTGTCAAGGCACCGGTTGTCAAGACTCATGGCTCAAGCGATGCCAAGGCTGTCTATAGTACGATTCGCCAGATTCGTACCATGCTAGAAACAGACGTAGTTGCCCAGACTGCGCGTGAATTTTCAGGAGAATAAAAGAGATGACAGAAAAAGAAATTTTTGACCGTATTGTGACCATTATCCAAGAGCGACAGGGAGAGGACTTTGTCGTGACAGAATCCTTGAGTCTGAAAGACGACTTGGATGCTGACTCAGTTGACTTGATGGAGTTTATCTTGACACTGGAAGATGAATTTAGCATCGAAATCAGTGATGAGGAAATTGACCAACTGCAAAGTGTAGGAGATGTTGTAGAAGTCGTCAAAAGTAAAGAATAGTAAGAAGCAAGATAAGAAGAGTTGCATATTGCTAAGAATGTAAATCAACATTCTATTTGACAATTATTTACATTTTAATCTTTTTAAATATATATTTTAGGCATGACATTTGTTCTGCCTATTTTTTATCCCAAAAGTGTAGTTGAGGTGTTTATTTGGAGTTTTACATGTATTTTTTGATAAAACGTGATAGAATGGGTATAGAAATTAGGAAAGTTGAAGAAAAGGAATGAAGAAGGTTTTAAAATATTTTTTAGTATTTGTTTTTCTATTTTTGATGAATATTTTCATCTTTAAGATACTAGCAACTCTGGGATTTCAGCTGACAATGAGTGAAAAGAGTTATATTGTACCACCGCTGTTTTCGATTATCGTTTTGTACATGATTGACAAAAGAATTAGGAAGAAAAAGAAATAAATATATATTTTAGGCATGACGTTTGTTCTGCCTATTTTTTATCCAAAAAGTGCATTTGGGAGGTAGATAGGCGCATTTGGGAAGGAAGTCCAGTTTTTGTTTGGGGATTGGGGTAAGATAGTTGTTATCAGATGAGTTTATACTCTTCGAAAATCAAATTCAAACCACGTCAACGTCGCCTTGCCGTATATATGTGATTGACTTCGTCAGTCTTATATACAACCTCAAAACAGTGTTTTGAGCAGCCTGCGGCTAGTTTTCTAGTTTGCTCTTTGATTTTCATTGAGTATTAGGAAAAAGGAGATGAATATGAAATTTGGGAAACGTCACTATCGTCCGCAAGTGGATCAGATGGACTGCGGTGTAGCTTCATTAGCCATGGTTTTTGGTTACTATGGTAGTTATTATTCTTTGGCACACTTACGAGAATTGGCCAAGACGACCATGGATGGGACGACGGCTTTGGGCTTGGTCAAGGTGGCAGAGGAGATTGGTTTTGAGACGCGAGCAATTAAGGCGGATATGACGCTTTTTGACTTGCCAGATTTGACTTTTCCTTTTGTTGCTCATGTGCTTAAGGAAGGGAAATTGCTCCACTACTATGTGGTGACTGGGCAGGACAAGGATAGCATTCATATTGCCGATCCAGATCCTGGGGTGAAATTGACCAAACTGCCACGTGAGCGTTTTGCGGAAGAATGGACAGGAGTGACTCTTTTTATGGCACCTAGTCCAGACTACAAGCCTCATAAGGATCAAAAGAATGGTCTGCTCTCTTTTATCCCTATATTAGTGAAGCAGCGTGGCTTGATTGCCAATATCGTTTTGGCAACACTCTTGGTAACCTTGATTAATATTGTGGGTTCTTATTATCTGCAGTCTATCATTGATACCTATGTGCCAGATCAGATGCGTTCGACGCTTGGGATTATTTCTATTGGGCTGGTGATTGTTTATATTCTTCAGCAGATCTTGTCTTACGCTCAGGAGTATCTCTTACTTGTTTTGGGGCAACGCTTATCGATTGATGTGATTTTGTCCTATATCAAGCATGTTTTTCACCTGCCTATGTCCTTCTTTGCGACACGCAGGACAGGGGAGATCGTGTCTCGTTTTACAGATGCTAATAGTATCATTGATGCGCTGGCTTCGACCATTCTTTCGATTTTCCTAGATGTGTCAACGGTTGTCATTATTTCCCTTGTTTTATTTTCACAAAATACCAATCTCTTTTTCATAACCTTATTGGCACTTCCTATCTATACAGTGATTATCTTTGCCTTTATGAAGCCGTTTGAAAAGATGAATCGGGATACCATGGAAGCCAATGCGGTTCTGTCTTCTTCTATCATTGAGGACATCAACGGTATTGAGACTATCAAGTCTTTGACCAGTGAAAGTCAGCGTTACCAAAAGATTGACAAGGAATTTGTGGATTATCTGAAAAAATCCTTTACCTATAGTCGGGCAGAGAGTCAGCAAAAGGCTCTGAAAAAAGTTGCCCATCTCTTACTCAATGTCGGCATTCTCTGGATGGGAGCTGTTCTGGTCATGGATGGCAAGATGAGTTTGGGGCAGTTGATTACCTATAATACCTTGCTGGTTTACTTTACAAATCCTTTGGAAAATATCATCAATCTGCAAACCAAGCTTCAGACAGCACAGGTTGCCAATAACCGTCTAAATGAAGTATATCTGGTAGCTTCGGAGTTTGAGGAGAAGAAAACGGTTGAGGATTTGAGCTTGATGAAGGGAGATATGACCTTCAAGCAGGTTTCTTACAAGTATGGCTATGGTCGAGACGTCTTGTTGGATATCAATTTGACCATTCCCCAAGGTTCTAAGGTGGCTTTTGTGGGGATTTCAGGGTCAGGTAAGACGACCTTGGCCAAGATGATGGTTAATTTTTACGACCCAAGTCAAGGGGAGATTAGTCTGGGTGGTGTCAATCTCAATCAGATTGATAAAAAGGCCTTGCGCCAGTATATCAACTATCTGCCTCAACAGCCCTATGTCTTTAACGGAACGATTTTGGACAATCTTCTTTTGGGAGCCAAGGAGGGGACGACACAGGAAGATATCTTACGGGCGGTCGAATTGGCAGAGATTCGGGAGGACATTGAGCGCATGCCACTGAATTACCAGACAGAATTGACTTCGGATGGGGCAGGGATCTCAGGTGGTCAACGTCAGAGAATTGCTCTGGCACGTGCTCTCTTGACAGATGCGCCGGTCTTGATCTTGGATGAGGCGACCAGCAGTTTGGATATTCTGACAGAGAAGCGAATTGTCGATAATCTTATGGCTTTAGATAAGACCTTGATTTTCATCGCTCACCGCTTGACCATTGCTGAGCGGACAGAGAAGGTTGTTGTCTTGGATCAGGGCAAGATTGTTGAAGAAGGAAATCATGCTGATTTGCTTGCACAGGGTGGTTTTTACGCCCATTTGGTCAATAGCTAGAAAGAGGAGAGGATGAAACCAGAATTTTTAGAAAGTGCGGAGTTTTATAATCGTCGTTACCATAATTTTTCCAGTCGGGTGATTGTCCCCATGTTCCTTCTGCTCGTGTTTTTACTTGGCTTTGCAACTTTGGCAGAGAAGGAGATGAGTATGTCTACTAGAGCTACTGTCGAGCCTAGTCGTATCCTTGCAAATATCCAGTCAACTAGCAACAATCGTATTCTTGTCAATCATTTGGAAGAAAGTAAGCTGGTTAAAAAGGGAGAACTGTTGGTTCAATATCAAGAAGGGGCAGAGGGTGTCCAAGCGGAGGCCTATGCTAGTCAGCTGGACATGCTCAAGGATCAAAAAAAGCAATTGGAGTATTTGCAAAAGAGTCTGCAAGAAGGGGAGAACCACTTTCCAGAGGAGGATAAATTTGGCTACCAAGCCACCTTTCGTGACTACATCAGCCAAGCAGGTAGTCTTAGGGCTAGTACATCGCAACAAAATGAGACCATCGCGTCCCAGAATGCAGCAGCTAGTCAAACCCAAGCCGAAATCGGCACCCTCATCAGTCAAACAGAGGCTAAAATTCGCGATTACCAGACAGCTAAGTCAGCTATTGAAACAGGTGCTTCCTTGGCCAGTCAGAATCTAGCCTACTCTCTCTACCAGTCCTACAAGTCTCAGGGCGAGGAAAATCCGCAATCTAAGGCACAAGCAGTTGTGCAGCTAGAAGCACAGCTTTCTCAGTTAGAATCTAGTCTTGCTACTTACCGTGTCCAGTATGCAGGTTCAGGTACCCAGCAAGCCTATGCGTCAGGTTTAAGCAGTCAATTGGAGTCTCTCAAATCACAACACTTGGCTAAGGTTGGTCAGGAATTGACCCTTCTAGACCAGAAAATTTTGGAGGCAGAATCGGGTAGGAAGGTACAGGGAAATCTTTTAGACAAGGGGAAAATTACGGCGAGTGAGGATGGGGTGCTTCATCTTAATCCTGAGACCAGTGATTCTACCATGGTAGCAGAAGGCGCCTTACTAGCCCAACTCTATCCGTCCTTGGAAAAAGAAGGGAAAGTCAAACTCACAGCTTATCTAAGTTCAAAAGATGTAGCAAGGATCAAGGTCGGTGATTCTGTTCGCTATACTACGACTCATGATGCCAAGAATCAACTTTTCCTAGATTCTACTATTACAAGTATTGATGCGACAGCTACTAAGACTGAAACTGGGAATTTCTTTAAAATCGAGGCGGAGACTAATCTAACTTCTAAGCAGGCTGCAAAACTTCGATATGGGGTGGAAGGTCGCCTGCAGATGATTACGGGCAGGAAAAGTTACCTACGTTATTATTTGGATCAATTTTTGAACAAAGAGTAATGTTCGTGTTTTTAGAGTTAAATAATTTTTAAACTGTGAGAAAGATTTTTCTTGCAGTTTTTTCTTTATGATTTTTGAAGTTACTACGTTATTTATTCGGTTAAATTCTTGTAATTTTAGGTTTTTTGTGGTAAAATGTGCTCAAGTAATACGAAAGGCGAACTTTAAAATGTCAAAACAATTGATCTATTCGGGAAAAGCTAAAGATATCTATACAACTGAGGATGAAAATCTTATTATTTCAACTTACAAGGACCAGGCGACTGCTTTCAATGGTGTTAAGAAGGAGCAGATTGCGGGCAAAGGAGTGTTGAATAATCAGATTTCATCTTTTATTTTTGAGAAATTAAATGCGGCTGGTGTGGCGACTCACTTTGTGGAGAAACTTTCAGATACAGAACAACTCAATAAAAAGGTTGAGATTATTCCTCTCGAGGTTGTGCTTCGCAACTACACGGCTGGTTCCTTTTCAAAACGTTTTGGTGTAGACGAAGGAATCGCATTTGAGACTCCGATTGTCGAATTTTACTACAAAAATGATGATTTGGATGATCCATTCATCAATGATGAGCATGTGAAATTCCTACAGATTGCGGATGACCAGCAGATTGCCTACTTGAAGGAAGAAACGCGTCGTATCAATGAACTTTTGAAAGGCTGGTTTGCTGAGATTGGGCTTAAGTTGATTGACTTTAAGCTAGAGTTCGGTTTTGACAAGGATGGCAAGATTATCTTGGCAGATGAATTTTCACCAGATAATTGCCGTTTGTGGGATGCAGATGGCAACCACATGGATAAGGATGTTTTCCGTAGGGGACTAGGTGAATTAACCGATGTTTATGAAGTTGTTTGGGAGAAGCTGCAAGGTTTGAAATAATCTGTTTGCAACGGAAAACCTTCGTCTCTCAACTAAAAGGACTCAGGCTGAAAAGGTCCCCCAGACCTTTTCACTCCGTAGGGGATTGGGAGAACTAACAGATGTTTACGAGATTGTCTGGGAAAAGTTGCAGGGTTTGAAATAACAACCTCAAGGTCGTTGGAACATTGTAAAAGCTGAAATAAAGGAATAAGGATTGATGGATAAACGTATTTTTGTTGAAAAAAAGGCTGATTTTCAGGTCAAGTCAGAGAGTTTGGTGAGAGAACTCCAGCACAACTTGGGACTTTCAAGCTTGAAAAGTATTCGCATCGTGCAAGTGTATGATGTATTTGACTTGGCAGAGGACCTGTTTGCACCTGCAGAGAAACACATCTTCTCTGAGCAGGTGACAGACCATGTCTTGGATGAAGCTGCTGTACAGGCGGATCTTGCTAACTATGCTTTCTTTGCCATTGAAAGCCTGCCAGGTCAATTTGACCAGCGTGCAGCATCTTCACAGGAAGCCTTGCTTTTACTAGGAAGTTCGAGTGATGTAACGGTTAATACTGCTCAACTTTATTTGGTCAATAAAGATATTGATGCGACGGAGTTAGAGGCGGTCAAGAACTATCTGCTCAACCCAGTTGATTCTCGTTTCAAGGACATCACGACAGGGATTGCCAAGCAGGAATTTTCTGAGTCAGACAAGACCATTCCTAAATTGACTTTCTTTGAAAGCTATACAGCAGAAGACTTTGCCCTCTACAAGACCGAGCAGGGCATGGCAATGGAAGTGGATGATTTGCTCTTTATCCAAGACTATTTCAAGTCAATCGGGCGCGTGCCAACTGAGACGGAACTCAAGGTTTTGGATACTTACTGGTCTGACCACTGCCGTCATACGACTTTTGAGACAGAGTTGAAACACATTGATTTCTCAGCTTCTAAATTCCAAAAACAATTGCAGTCAACATATGACAAGTATATTGCCATGCGTGAGGAACTGGGTCGCTCTGAAAAACCACAAACCTTGATGGATATGGCGACTATTTTCGGTCGTTATGAGCGTGCCAATGGACGTTTGGACGACATGGAAGTGTCAGACGAAATCAATGCTTGCTCAGTCGAAATCGAAGTGGATGTTGATGGGGTCAAAGAGCCATGGCTCCTCATGTTCAAAAACGAAACCCACAACCATCCAACAGAAATTGAGCCATTTGGTGGGGCTGCTACCTGTATCGGTGGGGCCATTCGTGATCCGTTGTCAGGTCGTTCATACGTTTACCAAGCCATGCGTATCTCAGGTGCTGGTGATATTACAACACCGATTGCTGAAACTCGTGCTGGTAAATTGCCACAACAAGTCATTTCTAAAACAGCGGCTCATGGTTATTCTTCATATGGTAACCAGATTGGTCTGGCAACAACTTATGTTCGTGAGTATTTTCATCCAGGCTTTGTGGCTAAACGTATGGAGCTAGGTGCAGTTGTAGGTGCTGCTCCCAAGGGCAATGTCGTCCGAGAAAAACCGGAAGCAGGTGATGTCATTATCCTCCTTGGAGGTAAGACTGGACGTGATGGTGTCGGTGGTGCGACAGGTTCTTCTAAGGTTCAAACAGTTGAGTCCGTGGAAACTGCTGGAGCTGAAGTTCAAAAAGGGAATGCTATCGAAGAACGCAAGATTCAACGACTTTTCCGTAATAGTGATGTGACCCGTCTTATCAAAAAATCAAATGACTTTGGTGCTGGTGGAGTCTGTGTGGCTATCGGTGAATTGGCAGACGGTCTTGAAATCGACCTCAACAAGGTTCCTCTTAAATACCAAGGCTTGAATGGTACAGAAATTGCCATCTCTGAATCTCAAGAACGGATGGCAGTTGTGGTGCGTCCTGAGGACGTAGATACCTTCGTTGTAGAATGTAACAAAGAAAATATTGACGCTGTTGTGGTTGCGACAGTGACTAAAAAACCAAATCTAGTCATGCACTGGAATGGTGAAACAATCGTGGACTTGGAGCGTAGTTTCCTTGATACCAATGGTGTGCGCGTGGTCGTTGATGCTAAGGTTGTGGACAAGGATGTCAAACTCCCAGAAGAACGTACAACAAGTGCTGATACACTTGAAGCTGATACCCTTACGGTTCTATCTGACCTCAACCATGCGAGTCAAAAAGGATTACAGACTATCTTTGACTGCTCTGTTGGACGCTCAACGGTCAATCACCCACTTGGTGGTCGTCACCAACTCACACCAACTGAGGCATCTGTGCAGAAATTACCAGTTCAACACGGTGTGACTCATACTGCGTCAGTCATGGCTCAAGGATTCAACCCATATGTAGCTGAATGGTCTCCATACCACGGTGCTGCCTATGCGGTGATCGAAGCAACTGCTCGTTTGGTGGCTGCTGGTGCCAACTGGTCTAAGGCTCGTTTCTCTTACCAAGAGTATTTCGAGCGCATGGATAAACAAGCTGAGCGTTTTGGTCAGCCAGTAGCAGCTCTCCTAGGCTCTATCGAAGCTCAGATTCAGCTTGGCTTGCCATCTATCGGTGGTAAGGACTCCATGTCTGGTACCTTTGAAGAATTGACGGTGCCACCAACCTTGGTAGCCTTTGGTGTGACAACAGTAGATAGCCGTAAGGTCCTCTCTCCAGAGTTCAAGACTGCTGGTGAAAATATCTACTACATCCCGGGCCAAGCCCTTTCAGCAGAGATTGATTTTGACTTGATTAAAGCTAACTTTGCCAAGTTTGAAGCTATCCAAAAGACTCACAAAGTAACATCTGCATCAGCTGTTAAATACGGTGGTGTCGTTGAAAGCTTGGCTCTTGCTACCTTTGGAAACCATATTGGTGCAGAGGTAATCCTGTCTGAACTTGAAAGTTCTTTAACGGCTCAATTAGGTGGATTTGTCTTCACATCTCCTGAAGAAATCGCTGGAGTAGAGAAGATTGGACAAACAAAAGCAGACTTTACACTAACTGTCAATGGTGTGAAGCTAGATGGACACAAGCTTGACAGTGCCTTCCAAGGAAAACTGGAAGAAGTTTACCCAACAGAATTTGCTCAAGCGAAAGAACTGGAAGAAGTTCCAGCTGTCGTTTCCGACGCAATCATCAAAGCTAAAGAAAAGGTTGAAAAACCTGTGGTTTACATCCCAGTCTTTCCAGGAACCAACTCAGAATATGATTCAGCTAAGGCATTTGAGAAAGAAGGTGCAGAGGTCAACTTGGTACCATTTGTGACCTTGAATGAAGAAGCCATTGTCAAGTCAGTTGAAACCATGGTTGACAACATCGGCAAGTCTAACATCCTCTTCTTTGCAGGTGGATTTTCAGCTGCAGATGAGCCAGATGGATCGGCTAAATTTATTGTCAATATCCTGCTCAATGAAAAAGTGCGTGCGGCTATTGATAGCTTTATCGCTCGTGGTGGTTTGATTATCGGTATCTGTAATGGATTCCAGGCCTTGGTCAAATCAGGTCTTCTTCCATACGGGAACTTTGAAGATGCCACTAGTACTAGCCCAACCCTCTTCTACAATGACGCCAACCAACACGTGGCCAAGATGGTAGAAACTCGCATTGCCAATACCAACTCACCATGGTTGACTGGTGTGCAAGTGGGTGATATCCACGCCATTCCTGTTTCGCACGGTGAAGGGAAATTTGTTGTGACGGCTGAGGAATTTGCTGAACTCCGTGATAATGGACAAATTTTCAGCCAATATGTTAACTTTGATGGAAAACCAAGTATGGATTCTAAGTACAATCCGAATGGTTCTATCCATGCCATCGAAGGAATTACCAGCAAGAACGGCCAAATCATCGGTAAGATGGGACACTCAGAACGTTATGAAGATGGTCTTTTCCAAAACATCCCAGGAAATAAAGACCAGCACCTGTTCGCGTCAGCGGTTAAATACTTTACTGGAAAATAAGACTTACAGATTTTCTAATAGATAGTATCAGTAATGTAAAAGTCATGTAGATTTAGCTCTTGGTGCTACACAAATAAAAATTAGGTATAAAAAATGACATACGAAGTAAAATCTCTTAATGAAGAATGCGGTGTTTTCGGTATCTGGGGACATCCAGATGCTGCTAAATTGACCTATTTTGGTCTCCATAGTCTTCAGCACCGTGGTCAAGAGGGGGCGGGAATCCTCTCCAATGACCAAGGGAAACTAAAGCGGCATCGCGATATGGGTCTTCTATCAGAAGTCTTCAGAAATCCTGCTAATTTGGATAAATTAACGGGAACTGGTGCGATTGGGCATGTGCGTTACGCGACTGCTGGCGAAGCTTCTGTGGATAATATCCAGCCTTTCCTCCTCCGTTTTCACGATATGCAGTTTGGTTTGGCTCATAATGGAAATCTGACCAATGCAGCCTCTCTTAAGAAAGAACTGGAACAAAGAGGCGCGATTTTCAGCGCGACTTCGGACTCGGAAATCTTGGCTCACCTCATTCGTCGCAGTCACAATCCGAACTTGATGGGCAAAATCAAGGAAGCGCTCAGCCTTGTCAAAGGTGGCTTTGCTTATATCCTGCTGTTTGAGGACAAGTTGATTGCGGCTCTTGACCCAAATGGTTTCCGTCCGCTTTCTATCGGGAAAATGGCCAACGGAGCGGTGGTGGTTTCCTCTGAAACCTGTGCTTTTGAGGTTATTGGTGCTGAATGGATTCGTGATTTGAAGCCAGGTGAGATTGTGATCATTGATGACAAGGGCATCCAGTATGATAGCTATACAGACGATACTCAGTTAGCAATCTGTTCTATGGAATATATTTACTTCGCTCGTCCAGACTCTAACATTCATGGAGTCAATGTTCATACAGCTCGTAAACGTATGGGTGCCCAATTGGCCCGTGAATTTAAGCATGAGGCGGATATTGTGGTCGGTGTGCCCAATTCCTCGCTTAGCGCAGCCATGGGATTTGCGGAAGAATCTGGTCTGCCAAACGAAATGGGACTTATCAAGAACCAATACACCCAACGTACCTTTATCCAACCGACTCAAGAATTGCGGGAGCAAGGGGTGCGGATGAAACTCTCTGCTGTTTCTGGTGTTGTTAAAGGCAAGCGTGTGGTTATGATTGATGACTCTATTGTACGTGGGACGACCTCTCGTCGTATCGTTCAGCTCTTGAAAGAAGCGGGTGCGACTGAAGTTCACGTTGCTATTGGCAGTCCAGCGCTAGCTTATCCATGTTTCTACGGGATTGATATCCAGACCCGTCAGGAGCTAATTGCGGCCAATCATACGGTCGAAGAAACGCGCCAAATCATTGGTGCGGACAGTCTGACTTATCTTTCTGTTGAGGGATTGATTGATTCGATTGGTATTGAAACAGATGCTCCAAATGGTGGTCTCTGTGTCGCTTACTTTGACGGTGACTACCCAACACCTCTCTACGATTATGAGGAAGACTATCGTCGAAGTTTGGAAGAAAAGACTAGTTTTTACAAGTGAGTTACTGAAGATTCTCCATTAAAGAAAAGGAAAAATAAAATGGCAAATAAAAATGCATACGCTCAATCTGGCGTGGATGTTGAAGCGGGTTATGAAGTTGTTGAACGGATTAAAAAGCACGTGGCTCGTACGGAGCGTGCAGGTGTCATGGGAACTCTGGGTGGCTTTGGTGGTATGTTTGACCTTTCAAAGACAGGGGTTAAAGAACCCGTCTTGATTTCAGGAACTGATGGTGTCGGAACCAAGCTCATGCTGGCTATCAAGTACGACAAGCACGATACCATCGGTCAGGACTGTGTGGCCATGTGTATCAATGACATCATCGCTGCAGGTGCAGAACCCCTCTATTTCCTCGACTACGTAGCGACAGGGAAGAATGAACCAGCTAAGCTAGAACAAGTTGTCGCTGGTGTGGCAGAAGGTTGTGTGCAGGCAGGTGCTGCCCTCATTGGTGGCGAAACGGCTGAAATGCCTGGCATGTACGGCGAAGATGACTATGATTTGGCTGGTTTTGCGGTCGGTGTGGCTGAAAAATCTCAAATCATTGACGGCTCAAAAGTAGCAGAGGGAGATGTTCTTCTCGGACTTGCTTCAAGTGGAATTCACTCAAATGGTTACTCTCTCGTCCGTCGTGTCTTTGCGGATTACACAGGTGATGAAGTCCTGCCAGAATTGGAAGGCAAGAAACTCAAGGAAGTTCTTCTTGAGCCGACTCGTATCTATGTCAAGGCTGTTTTGCCCCTCATTAAGGAAGGGTTGGTCAACGGCATTGCCCACATCACAGGTGGTGGCTTTATCGAAAATGTCCCTCGTATGTTTGCAGCTGACTTGGCTGCTGAGATTGAGGAAGACAAGATTCCAGTTTTACCGATTTTCAAAGCTCTTGAGAAATACGGTGAAATCAAACATAAAGAAATGTTTGAAATTTTCAATATGGGTGTGGGACTTATGTTGGCAGTTAGCCCTGAAAATGTAATTTGTGTCAAGGAATTGTTGGATGAACCAGTCTATGAAATTGGTCGTATCGTCAAGAAAGAAAACGAAAGTGTCATCATCAAATGAAAAAAATAGCGGTTTTTGCCTCTGGTAATGGCTCAAATTTTCAGGTGATAGCGGAACGATTTCCAGTGGAGTTTGTCTTTTCAGACCATCGTGACGCCTATGTGCTCGAGCGGGCAGACAAGCTCGGTGTTTTGTCCTATGCTTTTGAACTCAAGGAGTTTGAGAGCAAGGCAGACTACGAAGCAGCCCTTGTCGAACTCTTGGAAGAACACCAGATTGACTTAGTTTGCCTAGCAGGCTACATGAAAATCGTTGGGCCAACCTTATTGGCGGCTTATGAAGGTCGGATTATCAACATTCACCCAGCTTATTTGCCAGAATTTCCAGGAGCTCATGGGATTGAGGATGCTTGGAATGCAGGTGTTAACCAGTCTGGTGTGACCATTCATTGGGTGGATTCAGGTGTGGATACAGGGAAGATTATCCAACAAGTCCGTGTGCCACGACTAGCTGATGATACCATTGACAGTTTTGAAGCTCGCATTCATGAGGCAGAGTACAAGTTGTATCCGGAAGTAGTGAAGGCTCTATTTACAGATTGACTTTTTGATGATTCATATGATATCTTTGATTTTAAATTGGAGTCAGTGATTGTCGAAGACGGCTTCAAACGGAGGGTATTGTAATGTTAGAATCTAAAAAAACAACTCGATATGTATTTTATGTCTATCTGATGTTATTAACTTGGGGAATCTTATTTAAGTTTGAGACCAATCCTGAATTTATAGCATTTTTCTTAGCTCCAAGGTACATCAATTGGATTCCATTTTCAGAACCACTAATAGTAGATGGAAAAATTGTTTTTGCTGAAATGTTATTTAATCTGATTTCCTTTATTCCATTAGGTGTTTGTTTCCCTCTGATAAAAACTAATTTATCTAGTTTAAGAATAGTCGGGACAGGTTTCTTGATTAGTTTATTGTTTGAGTGCTTACAGTATATTTTAGCAATAGGCATAACAGATATAACGGATTTGACTTTAAATACGCTAGGTGTTTGTGTAGGCTTACTGATTTATCAAATTTTTATAAGAGTGTTCAAATCACAAACTAGAAAATGGGTCAATATCTTAGGTATTCTTAGCCTTGGTTTTGCTTATCTTATTTTACTGTTACTGCATTTAATTGGTGTTTAACTAATGATTAAAAAGGATAATATAATGACTAAACGCGCCTTAATCAGCGTCTCAGACAAAGCGGGCATTGTTGAATTTGCTCAAGAACTTAAAAAACTTGGTTGGGAGATTATCTCGACAGGTGGGACCAAGGTTGCCCTTGATAATGCTGGGGTGAATCAGTCTGGTGTGACCATGCACTGGGTGGACTCAGGTGTGGATACAGGAAAGGTCATCAAACAAGTACGTGTACCACGATTAGCTGATGATACCGTCGAAAGCTTTGAAGCTCGCATTCATGAAGCGGAGTACGAGTTGTATCCGGAGGTGCTGGATAGTTTGGGAGTAGGGAGAAGGTAAGAAGTAAATCAAGTTTTGATTGTGCAATATTGCTAGGAGAAAAAATGATTGAGATGAAATTAGTAGATGAGAGCAGTTTTCAGGCAGTGTTGGATTTGAAAATATCTGAAGCTGATGAACGAGCACGTTTCGTGGCTCCAAATGTACGCTCTTTAGCTGACGCATGGCTCTACCGTAAAAATGAAGATGTGTTTCCGAGGGCAATCTATTGGGATAAGCAAGTGGTTGGCTTTCTCCTGCTGGAAATAGACGAGGATGAAGCGGAATACTTTATCTGGCGGATAATGATTGGTCAGCAGTACCAAGGAAGAGGTTATGGTCGAAAAGCCTTGGAAGTTCTAATCAAAGAGGCTCAGATGGATAGAGCTTGCAGTCATATTGTTGCAGATTATGTGGTTGGAAATGAAAAAATGAAGTACCTACTGACTAGTCTGGGTTTTCAGGAAACAGGATTTATAGAAGAAAATAACGAAGTCGCTATGCGCTTAGACCTAAAGAAAGAGGAATAGAATGACGAAAAAAGCCTTAATCAGCGTCTCAGACAAAGCGGGCATTGTTGAATTTGCCCAAGAACTTAAAAAACTTGGATGGGATATCATCTCGACAGGTGGGACCAAGGTTGCCCTTGACAATGCTGGGGTGAAGACCATTGCCATCGATGATGTGACTGGTTTTCCTGAAATGATGGACGGTCGTGTCAAGACCCTTCATCCAAATATCCACGGTGGCCTTCTCGCTCGTCGTGATTTGGATAGCCACTTGGAAGCAGCTAAGGATAATCAAATTGAGCTCATCGACCTTGCTGTGGTCAACCTTTACCCATTCAAGGAAACCATTCTCAAACCAGCCGTGACTTATGCTGATGCTGTGGAGAATATCGACATCGGTGGTCCTTCTATGCTTCGTTCAGCAGCCAAAAACCATGCCAGTGTAACAGTTGTGGTAGACACAGTAGATTACGCTGTGGTTCTTGATGAATTGTCAGCAAACGGCGAAACAAGTTATGAAACTCGCCAACGGTTGGCAGCCAAGGTTTTCCGTCACACAGCAGCTTATGATGCCTTGATCGCAGAATACTTCACAACTCAAGTGGGCGAAAGTAAACCTGAAAAACTCACTTTAACCTATGACCTCAAACAAGCCATGCGCTATGGAGAAAATCCTCAGCAGGATGCAGACTTCTACCAAAAAGCCTTGTCGACAGATTACTCCATCGCTTCAGCCAAACAGCTCAACGGGAAGGAATTATCTTTTAACAATATCCGCGATGCGGATGCGGCCATTCGTATCATCCGTGATTTCAAAGATCGTCCAACCGTTGTGGCACTCAAACACATGAACCCATGTGGAATTGGTCAGGCAGATGACATCGAGACTGCTTGGGACTATGCCTATGAGTCCGACCCAGTGTCTATTTTTGGTGGCATTGTCGTTCTCAACCGTGAGGTGGATGCTGCGACAGCTGAGAAGATGCATGGTGTTTTCCTCGAAATCATCATTGCACCAAGCTATACGGATGAGGCGCTAGCTATTTTGACCAATAAAAAGAAAAACTTGCGGATCCTTGCCTTGCCATTTGACGCTCAAGAAGCGAGTGAAGCGGAAGCTGAATATACTGGTGTGGTCGGTGGACTTCTCGTGCAAAATCAAGATGTGGTGAAAGAAAGCCCAGCTGACTGGCAAGTGGTGACCAAACGCCAGCCAACTGAGACAGAAGCTACTGCTCTTGAGTTCGCTTGGAAGGCTATCAAGTACGTCAAATCAAATGGTATCATCGTGACCAATGACCACATGACACTTGGCGTTGGCCCAGGTCAAACCAACCGTGTGGGCTCCGTTCGTATTGCCATCGACCAAGCTAAAGACCGTCTTGACGGCGCTGTGCTTGCTTCGGATGCCTTCTTCCCATTTGCGGATAACGTGGAAGAGATCGCCAAAGCAGGTATCAAGGCCATCATCCAACCAGGTGGGTCCGTCCGTGACGAAGAATCTATCGAAGCTGCGGATAAATACGGCTTGACCATGGTCTTCACAGGCGTGAGACATTTTAGACATTAAGAACACTAAAGGGAAGAAAACAGTTTCTTTCCTTTTTTGCTTAAAAATGCTTAATAAAACAAGATTAAAACGAACGTTTGTGTTATAATGTTAATAAATAATTCGTAAAAGAGGTTGAGAAATGAAACTGCTTGTTGTCGGTTCGGGTGGTCGTGAGCATGCGATTGCTCAGAAGTTGCTTGAGTCAAAAGACGTTGAAAAAGTATTTGTAGCTCCTGGAAATGACGGAATGACTCTGGATGGTTTGGAATTGATAAATATCTCTATTTCCGAACATTCTAAATTGATTGAGTTTGCAAAAGCCAACGATATCGCTTGGTCCTTTATCGGGCCAGATGACGCCCTTGCGGCTGGGATTGTGGATGATTTTAATAAAGCTGGGCTCAAGGCTTTTGGTCCGACAAGATTGGCAGCGGAGTTGGAGTGGTCCAAGGATTTTGCCAAGGAAATCATGGTCAAATATGGCGTTCCGACAGCAGCCTATGGCACATTCTCAGATTTTGAGGAAGCCAAGGCCTATATCGAAAAGCATGGTGCTCCAATCGTAGTCAAGGCGGATGGTTTGGCCCTTGGGAAGGGTGTTGTCGTTGCTGAGACGGTTGAGCAAGCGGTCGAAACGGCTCACGAGATGCTCTTGGACAATAAATTCGGTGACTCAGGTGCGCGCGTGGTCATCGAGGAATTCCTTGAAGGGGAGGAATTTTCACTCTTTGCCTTTGTCAATGGGGACAAGTTCTACATCATGCCAACGGCTCAGGATCACAAACGTGCCTACGACGGGGACAAGGGTCCTAACACTGGTGGAATGGGTGCCTATGCCCCAGTTCCACACTTGCCACAGAGTGTAGTTGATACAGCGGTTGACACTATTGTCAAGCCAGTCCTTGAGGGCATGATTCAAGAAGGTCGTCCTTATCTGGGTATCCTTTACGCAGGGCTTATCTTGACAGCTGATGGATCTAAGGTCATCGAGTTTAATGCTCGCTTCGGAGATCCAGAAACTCAGATTATCTTACCTCGTCTGACCTCTGATTTTGCACAAAATATCACAGATATCCTTGATGGCAAGGAGCCAAACATCACGTGGACGGATAAGGGTGTGACTCTGGGTGTAGTCATCGCTTCGAACGGCTACCCGCTAGACTATGAAAAAGGTGTTAAGCTTTCATTCAAGACCGAAGGCGACATCATCACCTACTATGCAGGAGCTAAGTTTGCGGAAAATAGCAGAGCACTACTATCCAACGGCGGACGTGTCTATATGCTAGTCACCACAGCCGATACCGTTAAAGAAGCCCAAGATACTATCTACAGCGAACTCGACAAACAAAACACAGTCGGCCTCTTTTACCGAACAGATATCGGAAGCAAGGCAATTAAATAAAGATATAAGAATAACGCGACGCAGTCGCCAAATACGATAATGGTCGTTTGATTTGCGAGCATTAGCGAGCTGATATAGAGCAATCACCGCCGTTGTGAAAGAACGATTGGATTATAAGCCAATCGTTCAGGGAAATCGGAAGACCTTGGGCTTCCGATTTAGGCATGAGACACCTTTGGTGGCTGCTGCCGTCCCTCACAACTTAAGGTGATTGACAAAAAGAAAGGAAAGAAAAGGAAAAATTATGACTAAACCAATTATTTCCATCATCATGGGCTCAAAATCCGATTGGGCAACCATGCAAAAAACCGCAGAAGTCCTAGACCGTTTTGGTGTAGCCTACGAAAAGAAAGTTGTTTCCGCACACCGTACACCAGACCTCATGTTTAAACATGCCGAGGAGGCTCGTAGCCGTGGTATCAAGGTCATCATCGCTGGCGCTGGAGGAGCAGCCCATTTGCCAGGAATGGTAGCAGCCAAAACAACCCTTCCTGTCATTGGTGTGCCCGTCAAGTCTCGTGCCCTTAGTGGCGTGGACTCTCTCTACTCTATCGTACAGATGCCGGGTGGCGTACCTGTTGCGACCATGGCTATCGGTGAGGCAGGTGCAACCAACTCAGCCCTCTTTGCCCTCCGTCTCCTGTCAGTAGAGAATCAGGCTATCGCGACAGCATTGGCAGATTTCGCAGAGGAGCAAGGAAAAATCGCAGAGGAGTCGACAAATGAGCTCATCTAAAACAATCGGAATTATCGGTGGCGGCCAGCTGGGTCAGATGATGTCTATCTCTGCTATCTACATGGGGCACAAGGTTATAGCGCTGGATCCTGCGGCAGATTGCCCGGCCTCTTGCGTGGCGGAAATCATCGTGGCGCCTTATAATGACGTGGATGCTCTGCGTCAGTTGGCTGAGCGTTGCGATGTCCTCACTTATGAGTTTGAAAATGTCGATGCCGACGGATTGGATGCGGTTGTCAAGGATGGGCAACTTCCACAAGGGACAGACCTGCTCCGTATTTCCCAAAATCGGATTTTTGAAAAGGACTTTTTGTCAAATAAGGCTCAAGTCACTGTGGCACCTTATAAGGTTGTGACTTCTAGTCGAGACTTGGCAGATATGGACCTGTCGAAAAACTATGTCCTCAAGACTGCGACAGGTGGCTATGATGGGCATGGACAAAAGGTCATTCGCTCGGAAGCAGACTTGGAAGAAGCCTATGCGTTAGCTGACTCAGCAGCCTGTGTCTTGGAAGAATTTGTCAATTTTGACCTTGAAATTTCTGTCATCGTGTCAGGAAATGGCAAGGATGTGACAGTTTTCCCAGTTCAGGAAAATATCCACCGCAACAACATTCTTTCGAAAACCATTGTTCCTGCTCGCATTTCTGAGAGTCTAGCAGCCAAGGCCAAAGCTATGGCAGTGCGAATCGCAGAGCAGCTTAATCTATCTGGAACGCTCTGTGTGGAAATGTTTGCGACAGCTGATGACATCATTGTCAACGAAATCGCCCCACGCCCACACAACTCTGGACACTACTCGATTGAAGCCTGCGACTTCTCCCAGTTTGACACTCATATTCTGGGAGTTCTGGGAGCACCATTGCCAGCTATCAAACTGCATGCGCCAGCCGTCATGCTTAATGTCCTCGGCCAGCATGTCAAGGCTGCTGAAAAATATGTCGCAGAAAATCCAAGCGCCCACCTCCACATGTATGGTAAAATAGAAGCAAAGCACAGCCGCAAGATGGGACATGTGACTTTGTTTAGTGATGTGCCAGATGAGGTTGAGGAGTTAGGGAAAGGGATTGATTGGTAGATAATCTCATTCTTGAATACTGATAATACAAGGTACAAAATTATATGTTGAAAAATAATAAACGGTACTTTTTACTTTTCATGGTTTTAATTTCAATCCCCATAGTTTTTGATTTATCTAATCAGAACTTAGGTTTAACTAGAGACTATGATTGGTTATCTTTTTATGGTAGTTTAGTTGGTAGTTTTGTTACCATTATAGGGATTAAGTTGACTTTAGATTTTGAATCGGAACAATCTCGAAGGGATAATAAAATAAGTTACAGGCCTATATTAAGATTTTCAAGTAAAAATCTAGAAAATAAAGGTGATTTTTCTAAAAATCAAATTATACTTAGAGATGAGACGAATTTTAAAAGATTTCAAGAAAATAATATTTCATTATTTGAGAAATTTAAAGACTACAATGATGGTAGCCCAAAAGTGGGAATAGATAAATTGTCTAATGAGCTAGACAATTTATCTACACAGGCTTCAAAATATGTTTATTTACAATCTAGATTTTTACTCTGTATTTCAAATGTTAGTTCTAATAATGCAATACTAAGTAATATTAAAGTTGGCAATCTCTTTACGGAGGGTATTTTAAATGCTGAACAATTCTATAAAGCCTGTCTTGTGCAAAAAGAAAGTTGTTTGGAATTGGATATATTACTAGATTTTGTATTGAGTAAAGAGGAGGTGGATTATGTAAATAAAGGCATACCAAAGTTAGTAACGATAAGTATTGAATTCTTTGATTTGCTGAAAAATAAATACTTTTATACTTTTAGTTTACAAATTGAGAAGGTATACCAAGAAGATGTTTTTCACCATTACGCTAATATAAAGATTGATGAAAACTCGGTTCCTGTAGAACCTTTTGAATTATAGTTAGGAGAAACAACAATGATCAACCGTTATTCTCGCCCTGAGATGGCGAACATTTGGAGTGAAGAAAATAAATACCGTGCTTGGCTTGAGGTGGAAATCTTGGCTGACGAGGCATGGGCTGAGTTGGGGGAAATCCCTAAGGAAGATGTGGCTTTGATTCGCGAGAAGGCGGACTTTGACATCGACCGTATTTTGGAGATTGAGCAGGAGACTCGCCACGATGTGGTGGCCTTCACACGTGCGGTTTCTGAAACGCTTGGCGAAGAGCGCAAGTGGGTTCACTATGGTTTGACTTCTACCGACGTGGTGGATACGGCCTACGGTTACCTCTATAAGCAGGCCAACGACATCATCCGTCGTGACCTTGAAAACTTCACCAACATCATCGCTGATAAGGCTAAGGAGCACAAGTTCACCATTATGATGGGGCGTACCCACGGTGTGCACGCTGAGCCGACAACCTTTGGGCTTAAATTGGCGACTTGGTACAGCGAAATGAAGCGTAATATCGAGCGTTTCGAGCATGCGGCTGCTGGTGTGGAAGCTGGTAAGATTTCTGGTGCGGTTGGGAACTTTGCCAACATCCCACCATTTGTGGAGCAATACGTCTGCGACAAGCTTGGTATCCGTGCTCAAGAAATCTCTACACAGGTGCTTCCTCGCGACCTTCACGCTGAGTACTTTGCAGTTCTTGCTAGCATTGCGACTTCCATCGAACGTATGGCAACGGAAATCCGTGGTCTGCAAAAATCAGAACAACGCGAAGTGGAAGAATTCTTTGCTAAAGGGCAAAAAGGGTCTTCAGCAATGCCTCACAAACGCAACCCTATCGGTTCTGAAAATATGACTGGTCTTGCGCGTGTTATCCGTGGTCACATGGTGACAGCTTATGAAAACGTCGCTCTCTGGCACGAACGTGACATTTCACACTCATCAGCTGAGCGCATCATCACACCAGATACGACCATCTTGATCGACTACATGCTCAACCGTTTTGGAAATATCGTTAAAAACTTGACAGTCTTCCCAGAAAACATGATCCGCAACATGAACTCTACGTTTGGTCTTATCTTTAGCCAACGTGCTATGCTTACTTTGATTGAAAAAGGGATGACCCGTGAGCAAGCTTATGACTTGGTACAACCAAAAACAGCCTACTCTTGGGACAACCAAGTAGACTTTAAACCACTTCTAGAAGCAGATCCAGAAGTAACATCACGCCTCACACAAGAAGAAATCGACGAAATTTTCAACCCTCTTTACTACACCAAACGAGTGGATGATATCTTTGAACGTCTTGGTTTAGGATAATTAGAATAAAAATCGAATTTCTATTACTCTATTTATAGGAGTAGTAGAACTTCGATTTTTCTTTTTTATTAAAGCTATTTTTATAAAAAGATTCCCTATATTTTAGTAAAATTTAAACAAATTTAGTCTATCTTAATTAACATATAGAAAATATACTTTTAATGTCATATAATAAGCATAGAAAAAGCCAAAGCAAGGCTTAGGCTTTCTTCTTAGTGATCACGGTCACATGAAATGAATTTGATTTTGTAGTAATCCGCTCGTTTATATGTTTCGCTGTAAGCGAGAACTTGACCAGTAGACTCTAGTTTAGTAGTCTTGGTTTGTAAAACGGTTGGGAATTGCTCATCGACCCCGAGGACCGAAGCCGCATGTTCTGGAGTTGGAAATGCTATTTCATTGATTTCTTCAAAATGTTCATCATTCATGTGAATGTGGTAATCCAATTTGAAACGGTTATAGATAGAGCTATAATATTCAAGATTTGGATAATTTGCGTTGATGTATTGTTCTGGAATGTAAGATGTATGGTAGATGTAGACAACACCACCTGTTTCGCGAACGCGTTCAATCTTGTAGTAGAACTGATCTCCGCGTAGTCCAAGTTTTTCTAAGTAGCTTAGTTTATTTCCACGCTCAATAGAAAGGACGGTAACTTTATCATCTTTAGTTTCAAAAACTTCTACATCTGAAAACTCTACGAGTTTGTGTTTGCGTGCGCGTGAAACGAATGTACCCTTTCCTTGTTGACGGACAATATAGCCATCCTTGGCAAGGTCGTTTAAAGCGCGAACAACTGTGATAGAACTAACATCATACATTGCAATCAATTCAGCTTCAGTGTAGAATTTATCTCCACTGGCAAATTGACCAGAAATGATTTTGTTCTTTAACTCATCTTTAATATATTGATACTTTGGAATTGCCATATTTTCACCTCGATTTTCCTTCTCCGTTAAAGATTTTACCATAAAACTGGAAAGAATAGTAGCCTTTTGAATAAAAAAATTAGAATAATAGGCTATAAGGTTAATTTACATAGGAATAAATAGAAAAACCTACATTTTTATACATGGTGCTAAAATGTTGTTATGACTATAGATTACAAGATTTTTATAAGTTTTTTGTGTAAAATTTAGTGAAAAATGAAAAAAATTGTGAAAACCTATTGACAAATGTAAGATATTGAGATATATTTACTATATCAACAAATGAAAGCGTAAACTTTAGTTGTCAGAAGGTAAGAATATGACACGATTTGAGATACGAGATGATTTTTATCTCGATGGAAAATCATTTAAGATTTTATCTGGCGCCATTCATTATTTTAGGGTTCCTCCAGAAGATTGGTATCATTCGCTCTATAACTTGAAGGCTCTTGGTTTTAATACAGTAGAGACTTATGTGGCCTGGAATTTACACGAGCCTCGTGAGGGTGAGTTTCACTTTGAAGGAGCTCTGGATTTGGAGCGATTTCTTCAGACAGCACAAGATTTGGGTCTCTACGCTATCGTTCGTCCGTCACCCTTCATCTGTGCAGAGTGGGAATTCGGTGGCTTACCAGCCTGGCTCTTAACAAAGAATATGAGGCTTCGTTCCTCAGATCCTGCCTATATTGAGGCTGTTGGTCGCTACTATGACCAGCTCTTGTCACGGTTGGTTCCACATTTGTTGGACAATGGTGGCAATATCCTTATGATGCAGGTTGAAAATGAGTATGGTTCTTATGGAGAAGATAAGGCTTACCTAAGAGCAATTCGACAGTTGATGGAAGAGCGTGGTGTAACCTGTCCCCTCTTTACATCAGATGGTCCATGGAGAGCTACTCTGAAAGCTGGAACCTTAATCGAAGATGACCTCTTTGTGACAGGGAACTTTGGTTCTAAAGCTCCGTACAACTTTTCACAGATGCAGGAATTCTTTGATGAGCATGGCAAGAAATGGCCGCTCATGTGTATGGAGTTCTGGGATGGCTGGTTCAATCGTTGGAAAGAACCGATTATCACACGGGATCCGAAAGAGTTGGCAGATGCAGTTCGAGAGGTTTTGGAACAAGGCTCCATCAATCTTTACATGTTCCATGGTGGCACAAACTTTGGTTTCATGAATGGTTGCTCAGCTCGAGGGACTTTGGACCTGCCACAAGTTACATCTTATGATTACGATGCCCTTCTGGATGAAGAAGGAAATCCAACTGCCAAATATTTGGCAGTCAAGAAGATGATGGCAACACATTTCCCAGAGTATCCCCAGTTGGAACCACTCTACAAAGAGAGTATGGAGTTGGATGCTATTCCACTGGTAGAAAAAGTTTCCTTGTTTGAAACTTTGGATAGCTTGTCAAGTCCAGTAGAAAGCCTCTATCCTAAAAAGATGGAGGAGTTGGGACAAAGCTATGGCTATCTACTTTATCGAACAGAAACAAACTGGGATGCAGAAGAAGAAAGACTTCGTATCATTGACGGTCGAGATAGGGCTCAGCTTTATGTCGATGGTCAGTGGGTTGAAACCCAATATCAGACAGAGATTGGGGAAGATATTTTTTATCAAGGTGAAAAGAAAGCGCTATCTAGGCTGGATATCTTGGTAGAAAATATGGGGCGTGTCAACTATGGACACAAGTTCTTAGCGGATACGCAACGTAAGGGAATTCGGACAGGTGTTTGTAAGGATTTGCACTTCTTACTAAACTGGAAACACTATCCACTCCCACTAGATAATCCTGAGAAAATTGATTTTTCAAAAGGATGGACAGAAGGACAACCAGCCTTTTACGCTTATGACTTTACAGTCGAAGAGCCAAAAGATACTTACCTAGACTTGTCTGAGTTTGGTAAGGGAGTTGCCTTTGTAAACGGGCAGAATCTAGGACGTTTTTGGAACGTCGGCCCAACCCTCTCGCTTTATATCCCTCATAGCTATCTCAAGGAAGGTGCCAATCGTATCATCATCTTTGAAACAGAGGGCCAATATAAAGAAGAGATTCATTTAACTCGTAAACCTACACTAAAACACATAAAGGGGGAAAACTTATGACAATTGTAGGATGCCGTATCGATGGACGTTTGATCCACGGACAAGTAGCCAATCTATGGGCTGGAAAACTAAATGTTTCACGTATCATGGTTGTAGATGACGAAGTTGTCAACAACGACGTTGAAAAGAGTGGTTTGAAACTTGCAACACCACCAGGTGTGAAGTTGAGTATTTTGCCAATTGAGAAAGCGGCAGCCAATATTCTTGCTGGAAAATACGATAGCCAACGTCTCTTTATCGTGGCTCGTAAACCAGACCGCTTCCTTGGTTTGGTAGAAGCAGGTGTACCAATTGAAACCCTTAATGTTGGGAATATGTCTCAAACACCAGAAACTCGCGCCATCACACGTTCTATCAACGTAGTGGACAAGGATGTGGAAGACTTCCACAAATTGGCAGAAAAAGGTGTTAAACTTACTGCTCAAATGGTTCCAAATGATCCAATTTCAGACTTTTTGAGCTTATTAAAATAGGAAAAAATTTTTAGGAGGTCATTGTTATGATACAATGGTGGCAAATTTTACTTCTCACTTTGTACTCAGCTTATCAAATCTGTGATGAGTTGACGATCGTTTCATCTGCAGGTTCCCCTGTATTTGCTGGTTTCATTACTGGTTTGATTATGGGAGATGTGACTACTGGTCTGCTTATCGGTGGTAACTTGCAACTGTTCGTTCTTGGGGTTGGTACCTTCGGTGGTGCTTCTCGTATTGACGCAACTTCTGGTGCGGTTCTTGCAACAGCATTCTCAGTTTCACAAGGAATCGCTACAGACCTTGCGATTACAACAATCGCTGTACCAGTAGCAGCACTTTTAACATACTTCGACGTTCTTGGACGTATGACAACTACTTTCTTCGCACACCGTATTGATGCTGCAATCGACCGCTTTGATTACAAAGGTATCGAACGCAACTACTTGCTTGGTGCGATTCCTTGGGCTTTATCTCGTGCCCTTCCAGTCTTCTTCGCGCTTGCATTTGGTGGTGAATTTGTACAACACGTAGTAGACTTCGTTACAAAATACCAGTGGGTTGCAGATGGTTTGACACTTGCAGGACGTATGCTTCCAGGTCTTGGATTTGCAATCTTGCTTCGTTACCTTCCAGTTAAACGTAACCTTCACTACCTTGCAATGGGATTTGGTTTGACAGCTATGTTGACTGTTCTTTACTCATATGTAACAGGTCTTGGTGGCGCTGTTGCTGGTATCGTAGGTACTCTACCGAAAGATGTTGCTGAAAAAATTGGTTTCGTGAACAACTTCAAAGGTTTGTCTATGATTGGTATCTCTATCGTAGGTATCTTCCTTGCAGTGCTTCACTTCAAAAATAGCCAAAAAGTAGCTGTAGCAGAACCTTCTACACCATCAGAAAGTGGGGAAATCGAAGATGACGAATTCTAATTACAAACTTACAAAAGAAGATTTTAATCAAATCAACAAACGTAGCTTGTTTACTTTCCAATTGGGTTGGAACTACGAACGTATGCAAGCTTCTGGTTACCTTTACATGATCTTGCCTCAATTGCGTAAAATGTATGGGGATGGAACTCCTGAATTGAAAGAAATGATGAAAGTTCATACTCAATTCTTCAATACTTCACCATTCTTCCACACCATTATCGCTGGTTTTGACCTTGCCATGGAAGAAAAAGATGGTGTGGGTTCAAAAGACGCCGTTAATGGTATCAAGACAGGTTTGATGGGACCATTCGCTCCTCTTGGAGATACAATCTTTGGTTCACTTGTACCTGCGATCATGGGATCTATCGCAGCAACTATGGCTATCGGTGGTCAACCTTGGGGTATCTTCCTTTGGATTGCAGTTGCAGTAGCGTATGATATCTTCCGTTGGAAACAGTTGGAATTTGCCTACAAAGAAGGGGTTAACCTTATCAACAATATGCAAAGTACCTTGACAGCTTTGATTGACGCTGCATCTGTACTTGGTGTCTTCATGATGGGTGCTCTTGTAGCAACAATGATCAACTTTGAAATTTCTTACAAGTTGCCAATCGGTGAAAAGATGATTGATTTCCAAGACATCTTGAACCAAATCTTCCCACGTTTGCTTCCAGCAATCTTTACTGCCTTTATCTTCTGGTTGCTTGGTAAGAAAGGTATGACCTCTACTAAAGCTATCGGTATCATTATCGCTCTTGCAGTAGGTCTTTCTGCCTTTGGTAAATTTGTACTTGGAATGGGCGCATAATTTATGGCTAAATCATTAATTTTGGTGAGTCATGGTCGCTTCTGTGAAGAACTTAAAGGTAGCACTGAAATGATCATGGGTCCACAAGACAATATTCATGCAGTGGCTCTTCTTCCAGAAGATGGTCCAGAAGAATTTACTGCGAAATTTGAAGCTGCTATTGAAGGATTGGATGATTTCCTAGTCTTTGCGGATCTTCTCGGTGGAACACCATGTAACGTGGTCAGTCGTTTGATCATGGAAGGTCGTGACATCGAACTTTATGCAGGAATGAATCTTCCAATGGTGATTGAATTTATCAATGCGAGCCTTACAGGTGCAGATGCGGACTATAAGAACCGTGCTGCAGAAAACATTGTGAAAGTTAATGACCTGTTAGCAGGCTTCGATGATGACGAAGATGAATAATACTCTTCGAAAATCAAATTCAAACTACGTCAGCGTCGCCTTGCCGTACTCAAGTACAGCCTGCGGCTAGCTTCCTAGTTTGCTCTTTGATTTTCATTGAGTATACGATGTGACAACGTGAAAATCGTTAGAACAGCTTGTATAGAATATACATGGGAATGGGAGTCACTCCCATTCCCATATTTTCAATAGGAATGAAACAATAATAGATTAGAGGAACTCTATGCTAAATTACACAAAAGAAGAATTACTTGAACTGGGTGCAGAAATCACGACTCGTGAAATCTACCAACAGCCTGATGTATGGAAAGAAGCTTTTGAAGCCTATCAAGCGAAACGTGAAGAAATTGCAGCTTTCCTACAAGGAATTGCTGATAAACATAACTATATCAAGGTTATCTTGACAGGTGCGGGGACTTCTGCTTATGTAGGAGATACCTTGGTACCTTACTTTAAGGAAGTCTATGACGAACGCAAATGGAATTTCAATGCTATTGCGACAACAGATATCGTTGCCAATCCAGAAACTTATTTGAAAAAAGATGTGGCAACTGTCCTTGTATCCTTTGCTCGTAGTGGGAACTCGCCTGAAAGTGTGGCGACTGTTGATTTGGCCAAGGCCTTGGTAGATGAGCTTTACCAAGTGACGATTACTTGTGCAGCAGATGGTAAATTGGCTCTTCAAGCTCATGGAGATGACCGCAATCTCTTGCTCTTGCAACCAGCTGCCTCTAATGATGCTGGATTTGCCATGACTTCTAGCTTTACGTCTATGATGTTGACAGCTCTCTTGGTCTTTGATCCTACAGAATTTGCTGTTAAAGCTGAACGTTTTGAAGTTGTATCTAGTCTTGCCCGTAAAATTCTAGACAATGCAGAAGATGTCAAAGAGTTGGTTGACCTAGACTTTAACCGTGTCATCTATCTAGGCGCTGGTCCTTTCTTTGGGCTTGCTCATGAAGCTCAGCTCAAGATTTTGGAATTGACAGCTGGCCAAGTGGCGACCATGTATGAAAGTCCAGTCGGCTTCCGTCACGGTCCAAAATCTCTTATCAACGAAAATACAGTTGTTTTGGTCTTTGGTACAACAACAGACTACACTCGCAAGTACGACTTGGACTTGGTTCGTGAAGTTGCTGGTGACCAGATTGCTCGTCGTGTTGTGCTTTTGAGTGATCAAGCTTTTGGTCTTGAAAATGTCAAAGAAGTGGCCTTTGGTTGTGGCGGTGTCTTGAATGATATTTACCGTGTCTTCCCTTACATCGTTTATGCCCAACTCTTTGCCCTATTGACTTCACTCAAGGTAGAAAACAAACCAGATACACCGTCTCCTACAGGTACAGTAAATCGTGTGGTACAGGGTGTTATCATCCACGAATATCAAAAGTAATACTCTTCGAAAATCTCTTTAAACCATGCTAGTGTCGCCTTGCCGTAGGTATATGTTACTGACTCTGTCAGTTCTATCCACAACCTCAAAACAGTGTTTTGAGCTGACTTCGTCAGTTCTATCTACAACCTCAAAGCAGTGCTTTGAGCAGCCTGTGGCTAGCTTCCTAGTTTGCTCTTTGATTTTCATTGAGTATAAGACAGTGTTTATGAATTCTTGACAATAGGATTTGTAAATTATCAGATAAACCATAGATTGTCAGTAGGCTTTCTATGGTTTGTTTGCTTGAGAGAAATAGTAAAAGGAGAACAGAATGAAAGCATACACAGAGCGTGTATTTGGAAATCATGAGGGACAAGATGTCTTAGCCTATCGTTTTGAGACGGACGGTGGTTACCAACTTGAGGTCATGACTTATGGTGCGACCATTTTGCGCTATGTCACGCCTGATAAGGCTGGAAATTTTGCCAATGTTATCTTGGGATTTGAGGACTTCGATAGCTATGTAGGCAATAGTCCCAAGCATGGAGCTAGCGTAGGTCCAGTTGCAGGCCGTATCGCAGGTGCGACATTTGAACTCAATGGCCAGACCTATCATCTTGAAGTCAACAATGCTAGCAACTGTAACCACAGTGGCTCAACAGGTTGGGATTCAAGCTTGTTTGAACTAGTTGAAGTGAGCGATCATGGTTTGACCCTCTACACAGAGCGTACAGATGGCACAGGAGGGTTCCCTGGGAATCTCAAGATCTGGATCAGCTACCACTTGGAAGAAACTGGTGCCTACGAAATCAGCTATAAGGTAACGACAGATCAGGATACGCTGGTCAATCCAACCAACCACAGCTATTTCAACTTGTCTGGTGATTTCACGCAGACAATTGACCGCCACGTTTTCCAACTAAATACAGAGGGGATTTACCCAATAGCTCCCGATGGTGTTCCTGCAAAAACTCCAGATGCCAATCGTGATGTGGTTAAACACATCTACAATGGAGCCTTGTTAAAGGATATCTTTGCAGAGGAAGATGAGCAAATCCAACTGGTATCTGGCTTGGACCACCCATTTGCCCTCCCTACGGGTCATGACAATGCTGGTTTCCTTTATGACCAAAATTCAGGTCGCTTCTTGCTTTTCAAGACAGAGGCTCCATGTTTTGTGGTCTACACAGCAAACTTTGTCGATGAGAGTGTCATCATAGGAGGTCAGCCAATGGTACAGCACAATGGGATTGCACTTGAAGCGCAGGCTTTACCAGATGCCATTCATAGCGACCTCAAAGACCAAGTCATTCTTAAAGCCGGTCAAACCTTTACAAGCAAGACACGTTATGAGCTTGTTGTGAAATAAAAGGATAGGAATTTCTACTTTTTGGGGTGCAGTTCAAATCCGTTGCTTTTTTTGCAAGCTAAGGGACTTTGTACTGACCCCAAAAAGTTAGACAATTAATTTAAGCAAAGGATTTAGTTCTGTATTGTACAGGGCTAAGTCCTTTT
>NZ_JASOOK010000021.1:0-34039 GCF_030217725.1 Streptococcus sp. UMB1203
TTTTTTTCTACACAAAAATAGGCTCCATAATATCTATAGGGGATTTACCCACTACAAATATTATAGAGCCTTAATAAATATGGTAGTTAATTATACACATTGAAATTTAATAGATTTTATAACTCTTATTAACTTTTTAATAAAGCACTAGAAGAGTTTCTGTTGAATCTATAGTATATATTTTTATGTTATAAAAATTGCTGCTATTACGATTTTAAATAAGTATTAGTTTACATTATAGTTTGAATTGAATTTGATGTCACGATAAAGGAAGTGACTATAGATTCTATTTTACCTCATGTTTTATTGTATAGTGTATCTTGCTTGTTTTGAACAGTATATTTTATGACATTTGTCATATTTCCTAGTGACAGAAGCTTCTAGCTCCGCTAACTTCAAAGGACTATAATTGAAGTATGAAATGGAGGAAGAAGAGATGAAAAATAAAATGATTGTCGCAATGAGCTTAATAGCAGCAGGAGTCATGACTTATCTCATGTTCTCAGGATTGGACGAAGACTTCTATCATTTTCCTTGGGAGTTGTTTGCAGGATTTGGCATGATGTCTTGGTTGATCCGAGAAGGCTTGAAATTGGTCTCAGATGTGAAAAAGGAGTTTGAAAAATGAAAAAAGCGATTCTCTATCTTTTTATTGGACTATCACTAGTGGTATGGTTGGTAGAAATGTTTACAGGTTGGTTTGATCAAGCCTTCCTTCACCAATTCATCCGTGGTGCCTGGGGACTAGGATTTATGATTTTTATCGCCTTTCCGATGGGAAAGGAGTGGCTGAAAGGAGAATATCATGAACATGATTAAGGTACAAGGCTTGCATAAAAGCATCAAGGGTAAAGCTATTTTGAAGGATATTTCCTTTGAGGTAGCTGAAGGTGAATGCGTCGCCTTGATTGGGCCAAATGGTGCTGGAAAGACAACACTCTTGGACTGTTTGCTCGGAGATAAATTAGTCTCCAGCGGTCAAGTATCCATCCAAGGCTTGCCAGTGACGAGCTCTAAGTTAGACTACACAAGATCCTACCTCCCTCAAGAAAATGTCATCGTTCAGAAATTAAAGGTAAAAGAGTTGATTGTTTTCTTTCAACGTATCTATCCAAATCCCTTGAGCGAGCAGGAAATTGATCAACTATTGCAGTTTGACCAGCAACAAAAAGAACAATTCGCAGAAAAATTGTCAGGTGGGCAGAAGCGTCTTTTCTCTTTTATCTTGACCTTAATTGGGCGACCAAAGCTTGTCTTTTTAGATGAGCCTACATCGGCCATGGATACCTCTACCCGTCAACGTTTTTGGGAAATTGTTCAGGAACTAAAAGCTAAGGGAGTTACCATTCTCTATTCCTCCCATTATATCGAAGAGGTAGAGCATACAGCGGACCGAATCTTGGTCTTGAATAAGGGAGAGTTGATTCGCGATACAACACCTCTAGCCATGCGCAGTGAGGAGATTGAAAAGCACTTTATCCTTCCTCTAGCATACAAGGAAGTCATTGAGCAGTCTAACTTGGTTGAAAACTGGTCACAAAAACAAGATGCTTTGCAAGTAGTTACACGTGAAGCGGATGCTTTTTGGCAACTGTTAGTGCAAGCAGGATGTAGGATTCAAGAAATTGAAGTCAATAATCGTAGCTTGTTGGATACAATCTTTGAAGAAACACAAAAGGGAGATGACTAAGATGAAACGATGGATCGCACTAAACAAGATAGAATTTCTATTGACCAAACGACAATTAGTCTATTATCTATTATCCGTAGGGATGCCGACAGCCTTCTATTTATTCTTTTCAGGCATGTACCAGGACACACCAGGTGGACCCGCGAATTTTATGCGTGATTACCTCATCTCCATGACGGCTTTTTCCATGATGTCGACAGCTATCTTCTCATTCCCAGCTGTTTTACATACAGATAAAATCAACAACTGGCAGAAAACATTGCGCCATACCCCTGTAAATATGGTAGAATATTATCTATCAAAGATAACAAGTATGATGGTTGATTATTTGGTCTCAATCCTGGTTGTTTTCTCAGTTGGGCATTTGGTCAGAGGTGTGGATATGCCTCTAGGAAGCTGGATTGGGGCTGCGTTCTTACTGATAGTAGGAAGTGTAGCTTTTGTAGCGCTTGGCTTGACCTTGACACTCTTGCCTTCTAGTCAGCTGATGTCTGTCGTGGGCAATCTTCTCTATCTAGGCTTGGCTGTTTTAGGCGGACTCTGGATGCCCATCTCTTTATTTCCAGACTGGATGCAAGCAATCGGAAAGTGCCTACCAACTTATCAGTTGATGGAGTTGCTCAAGACCTTCTTAAACGAGGGTGGCATCAATTTATCAGCCACAGTTTATCTACTTGTTTTTTCAGCAGTTTTGTTTGGTTTGACCATTTACCTTCAAAGTCATAAGGAGAATGCTTAATGCTTGTAAGACTGAAAAGCATAGATTATATGTATTGGGCCAGTTTGATTTTTATGGTTTTTCCCATCGTTCCTGTAGTGACTGGGGAGCTTCCTAGCTGGCATTTGTTGATTGATATTCTATTTGTCTTGGCTTACTTAGGCGTTTTAACAACTAAGAGCCAGCGTTTATCCTGGCTCTGTTGGGTTATCATGCTAGCCTATGTAGCTGGCTATACTGCCTTTGTTGGTGTAAATTATATCTGGTTCTTCTTTTTCCTTGCCAATCTCTTAATTTATCATTTCGGCGTACGTAGTTTTAATTCTTTACATGTCCGAACTTTTCTCCTTGCTCAAGTCCTTGTTGTGGGGCAACTTTTGATTTTTCAGGAAGTTGAAGTTGAGTTTCTAGTCTATCTACTTGGAATTCTCACTTTTATCGATTTAATGACTTTTGGCTTGGTTCGGATTCGCATTATCGAGGATTTGAAAGAAGCTCAGACTAAGCAAAATGCCCAGATAAATCTATTGCTTGCTGAAAATGAACGCAGTCGTATCGGTCAGGATTTGCATGATAGTCTGGGACATACCTTTGCTATGCTGAGTGTTAAGACAGATTTAGCCTTGCAGTTATTTCAGATGGAGGCTTATCCACAGGTGGAAAAGGAATTAAAAGAAATTCATCAGATCAGCAAGGATTCCATGAATGAAGTGCGAACCATTGTGGAAAATCTTAAGTCTAGAACTTTGACATCCGAACTACAGACTGTGAAAAAGATGTTAGAAATTGCTGGAATTGAGGTGGAAATAGCTAATCAACTAGACACAGCTAGCTTAACTCAGGAATTGGAGTCAACGGCTTCCATGATTTTGTTTGAATTAGTGACCAATATCATCAAACATGCTAAAGCGTCTAAAGTCTACTTAAAATTAGAACGGACAGAGAAAGAACTCATTCTAACAGTGAGAGATGATGGCTGTGGCTTTACTTCTATAAAGGGGGATGACCTCCATACAGTTCGAGATCGTGTTCTTCCATTTTCGGGAGAGGTAAAGGTAATTAGTTGGAAACAACCGACAGAAGTTCAGGTTCGACTACCTTATAAGGAGAGAAAGTAGATGAAAGTATTAGTCGCAGAAGATCAAAGTATGTTGCGAGATGCTATGTGTCAATTGCTCACGCTTCAACCAGATGTAGAGTCTGTCTTTCAAGCCAAGAATGGGCAAGAAGCAATCCAACTATTAGAAAAGGAGTCTGTAGATATCGCCATCCTTGACGTCGAAATGCCTGTTAAGACAGGTCTTGAAGTCTTGGAGTGGATTCGGGCAGAAAAGCTAGAAACAAAGGTGGTTGTGGTGACGACTTTCAAGCGCCCTGGTTATTTCGAACGTGCAGTCAAGGCTGGAGTAGATGCGTATGTCTTGAAAGAAAGAAGCATTGCAGACCTCATGCAAACTTTGCATACTGTCCTCGAAGGACGCAAGGAGTATTCGCCTGAATTGATGGAAGTAGTTATGACGCATCCCAATCCATTAACAGAGCAAGAAATCGCAGTTTTAAAGAGAATTGCTCAAGGCTTGTCTAACCAAGAAATTGCAGATCAACTTTATTTATCAAACGGAACCGTCCGAAACTATGTCACCAATATTCTTTCTAAACTAGATGCTGCTAATCGAACAGAGGCAGCTAATATTGCGAAAGAATCTGGTTGGTTGTGATGATATAATATTTTTTGAACATTATGTGCTAAAATTGATGGGATGGGATTGCATGGAACAATACCAAACTTTAGGAGGGATTTATTCCTCCTTTTCTTTCTTTTGGGAGCAATACAAACGAGCTAAAAATAACAATAAAAAAGAAAAATATCTTGACAAGCAAGGGAAAAATTTGTTACAATAATAAACGGTACTTTTTACTTTTGGTCTCTCAAGAGTGTACAGGGACGTGCTGACAAATGTTGCAAAAGTACACACAGATGATAGCTGTCACCAAGTGTATCATCACCAAAAATAAAAAAACACAGGAGAATGTAGATGCCTACAATTAACCAATTGGTTCGCAAACCGCGTAAATCAAAAGTAGAAAAATCTAAATCACCAGCTTTGAACGTTGGTTACAACAGTCATAAAAAAGTTCAAACAAACGTTTCTTCACCACAAAAACGTGGTGTTGCAACTCGTGTTGGAACAATGACACCTAAAAAACCTAACTCAGCCCTTCGTAAATTCGCTCGTGTACGTTTGAGCAACCTTATCGAAGTAACTGCCTACATCCCAGGTATCGGACACAACTTGCAAGAACACAGCGTGGTGCTTCTTCGCGGTGGACGTGTAAAAGACCTTCCAGGGGTACGTTACCATATCGTCCGTGGTGCACTTGATACTGCAGGTGTTAACGATCGTAAACAAGGCCGTTCTAAATACGGTACTAAACGTCCAAAAGCATAAGGAAAGGGGATAAAGAGAAATG
This sequence comes from Streptococcus sp. UMB1203, assembly GCF_030217725.1. Taxonomy (GTDB): domain Bacteria; phylum Bacillota; class Bacilli; order Lactobacillales; family Streptococcaceae; genus Streptococcus. The sequence goes on from NZ_JASOOK010000021.1 coordinate 4,881, forward strand.
AGTCGTAAAAATAGAGCTCCAAAACGTGACGTATTGCCAGATCCGCTTTACAATTCACAACTAGTTACTCGTCTTATCAACCGCGTTATGCTTGATGGTAAACGTGGTACAGCTGCTTCAATCGTTTACGGTGCCTTTGAGCAAATCAAAGAAGCTACTGGTAACGATGCACTTGAAGTATTTGAAACAGCTATGGAAAACATCATGCCTGTACTTGAAGTACGTGCACGTCGTGTTGGTGGTTCTAACTACCAAGTCCCAGTTGAAGTTCGTCCAGAACGTCGTACAACACTTGGACTTCGTTGGTTGGTAACAATCGCTCGTCTTCGTGGTGAACACACAATGCAAGACCGTCTTGCAAAAGAAATCTTGGATGCTGCTAACAACACTGGTGCAGCAGTTAAGAAACGTGAAGACACTCACCGTATGGCTGAAGCTAACCGTGCATTCGCACACTTCCGTTGGTAAAATCATGATGCTAGGAACGGTAAGGATGCAAGGTGAAAATAGGAAACTGACGCAGTATTCGACGAATACAAGGAAGTTTATCTTTTTCACACAGCATCCCGTTCCGGCTCAAATCGGCTAATTAACTTTAGCCCGAGTTCAACTCAACTTACCATCTCGTAAGTTGAAACCAACAATAGCATGAAAAGATTGAGAACGGGTAGGTCCTGCCTATCCGTTTTTATTAAAATCGTGTTATAATAGAATAGAAATCAAAAATAAATAGGAGAAATAAACCTCATGGCACGCGAATTTTCACTTGAAAAAACTCGTAATATCGGTATCATGGCTCACGTCGATGCTGGTAAAACAACAACTACTGAGCGTATTCTTTACTACACTGGTAAAATCCACAAAATCGGTGAAACTCACGAAGGTGCGTCACAAATGGACTGGATGGAGCAAGAGCAAGAACGTGGTATCACTATCACATCTGCTGCGACAACAGCTCAATGGAACAACCACCGCGTAAACATCATCGACACACCAGGACACGTGGACTTCACAATCGAAGTACAACGTTCTCTTCGTGTATTGGATGGTGCGGTTACTGTTCTTGACTCACAATCAGGTGTTGAGCCTCAAACTGAAACAGTTTGGCGTCAAGCAACTGAATATGGAGTTCCACGTATCGTATTTGCCAACAAAATGGACAAAATCGGTGCTGACTTCCTTTACTCTGTAAGCACACTTCACGACCGTCTTCAAGCAAATGCACACCCAATCCAATTGCCAATCGGTTCTGAAGATGACTTCCGTGGTATCATCGACTTGATCAAGATGAAAGCTGAAATCTATACGAACGACCTTGGTACAGATATCCTTGAAGAAGACATCCCAGCTGAATACCTTGACCAAGCTCAAGAATACCGTGAAAAATTGATCGAAGCAGTTGCTGAAACTGACGAAGAATTGATGATGAAATACCTCGAAGGTGAAGAAATCACTAACGAAGAATTGAAAGCTGGTATTCGTAAAGCGACTATCAACGTTGAATTCTTCCCAGTATTGTGTGGTTCTGCCTTCAAGAACAAAGGTGTTCAATTGATGCTTGATGCGGTTATTGACTACCTTCCAAGCCCACTTGACATCCCAGCAATCAAAGGTATCAACCCAGATACAGACGAAGAAGAAACTCGTCCAGCATCTGACGAAGAGCCATTTGCAGCTCTTGCCTTCAAGATTATGACAGACCCATTCGTAGGTCGTTTGACATTCTTCCGTGTTTATTCAGGTGTTCTTCAATCAGGTTCATACGTTTTGAACACTTCTAAAGGTAAACGTGAACGTATCGGACGTATCCTTCAAATGCACGCTAACAGCCGTCAAGAAATTGACACTGTTTACTCAGGGGATATCGCTGCTGCCGTTGGTTTGAAAGATACTACTACTGGTGACTCATTGACAGATGAAAAAGCTAAAATCATCCTTGAGTCAATCAACGTTCCAGAACCAGTTATCCAATTGATGGTTGAGCCAAAATCTAAAGCTGACCAAGACAAGATGGGTATCGCCCTTCAAAAATTGGCTGAAGAAGATCCAACATTCCGCGTTGAAACAAACGTTGAAACTGGTGAAACAGTTATCTCAGGTATGGGTGAGCTTCACCTTGACGTCCTTGTTGACCGTATGCGTCGTGAGTTCAAAGTTGAAGCGAACGTAGGTGCTCCTCAAGTATCTTACCGTGAAACATTCCGCGCTTCTACTCAAGCACGTGGATTCTTCAAACGTCAGTCTGGTGGTAAAGGTCAATTCGGTGATGTATGGATTGAATTTACTCCAAACGAAGAAGGTAAAGGATTCGAATTCGAAAACGCAATCGTCGGTGGTGTGGTTCCTCGTGAATTTATCCCAGCGGTTGAAAAAGGTTTGGTAGAATCTATGGCTAACGGTGTTCTTGCAGGTTATCCAATGGTTGACGTTAAAGCTAAGCTTTACGATGGTTCATACCACGATGTCGACTCATCTGAAACTGCCTTCAAGATCGCGGCTTCACTTGCCCTTAAAGAAGCTGCTAAATCAGCACAACCAGCTATCCTTGAGCCAATGATGCTTGTAACAATCACTGTTCCAGAAGAAAACCTTGGTGATGTTATGGGTCACGTAACTGCTCGTCGTGGACGTGTAGATGGTATGGAAGCACACGGTAACAGCCAAATCGTTCGTGCTTATGTTCCACTTGCTGAAATGTTCGGTTACGCAACAGTTCTTCGTTCTGCATCTCAAGGACGTGGTACATTCATGATGGTATTTGACCACTATGAAGATGTACCTAAGTCAGTTCAAGAAGAAATCATTAAGAAAAACAAAGGTGAAGACTAATCAGTCCTCCCTCTAGAAGGAAGTCACTTAGTGGCTTCCTTTTGTCTTTAGAAAATACCTCTAAATATGGTAAAATAGTAGGAGAATAATGTGAGGAAAATGAATGTCAAATAGTTTTGAAATTTTGATGAATCAACTAGGGATGCCTGCTGAAATGAGACAGGCTCCTGCTTTAGCACAGGCTGATATTGAGCGAGTTGTGGTTCATAAAATTAGTAAGGTATGGGAGTTTCATTTCGTATTTTCTAATATTTTACCGATTGAAATTTTTTTAGAATTAAAGAAAGGTTTGAGCGAAGAATTTTCTAAGACAGGCAATAAAGCTGTTTTCGAAATCAAGACTCTGTCTCAAGAATTTTCAAATCAACTCTTGCAGTCCTACTATAGAGAGGCTTTTTCTGAGGGGCCATGTGCTAGTCAAGGTTTTAAGTCCCTTTATCAGAATTTGCGAGTTCGTGCGGAGGGCGATCAGCTATTTATTGAAGGATCTGAGTCGATTGATAAAGAACACTTTAAGAAAAATCACCTTCCTAATTTAGCTAAACAACTTGAAAAATTTGGCTTTCCAACTTTTAATTGTCAGATCGAGAAGAATGATGTTTTGACCCAGGAGCAGGAAGAAGCCTTTCATGCTGAAAATGAGCAGATTGTTCAAGCTGCTAACGAGGAAGCACTCCGTGCTATGGAACAATTAGAACAAATGGCGCCACCTCCAGCGGAAGAGAAACCAGCCTTTGATTTTCAAGCGAAAAAAGCTGTAGCTAAACCCAAGCTGGACAAAGCGGAGATTACTCCTATGATAGAAGTGACGACGGAGGAAAATCGTCTGGTCTTTGAAGGGGTTGTGTTTGATGTGGAGCAAAAAGTGACCAGAACAGGGCGTGTTTTGATCAATTTTAAAATGACGGACTATACTTCAAGTTTTTCGATGCAAAAGTGGGTTAAGAACGAGGAAGAGGCCCAGAAGTTTGATCTAATTAAGAAAAATTCTTGGCTCCGAGTGCGTGGAAATGTGGAGATGAATAACTTCACACATGATTTGACTATGAACGTGCAGGATGTGCAGGAAGTTGTTCACTATGAGCGCAAGGATTTGATGCCAGAAGGTGAGCGTCGGGTTGAGTTTCACGCTCATACTAACATGTCGACCATGGATGCTCTGCCAGAGGTCGAAGAAATCGTTGCGACAGCTGCTAAGTGGGGACACAAGGCGGTTGCCATCACGGACCATGGGAATGTCCAGTCCTTCCCACACGGCTATAAGGCGGCCAAAAAAGCGGGAATTCAGCTAATCTATGGAATGGAAGCCAATATCGTGGAGGACCGTGTCCCTATCGTCTATAACGAAGTGGAGATGGACTTGTCAGAAGCGACCTACGTGGTTTTTGACGTGGAAACGACAGGACTTTCAGCTATCTATAATGATTTGATTCAGGTTGCGGCCTCTAAGATGTACAAGGGGAATGTCATTGCTGAATTCGATGAATTTATTAACCCTGGGCATCCCTTGTCAGCTTTTACTACTGAGTTGACTGGAATTACAGATGATCATGTCAAAAATGCCAAACCACTGGAACAAGTTTTACAGGAATTCCAAGAATTCTGCAAGAATACTGTCCTAGTCGCTCACAATGCGACCTTTGACGTTGGCTTTATGAATGCCAATTATGAGCGTTATGGTCTGCCAAAGATTAGCCAGCCAGTTATTGATACGCTGGAGTTTGCTAGAAACCTCTATCCTGAGTATAAACGTCATGGTTTGGGACCTTTGACCAAGCGTTTTGGTGTGGCTTTGGAACATCACCACATGGCCAATTACGATGCGGAAGCTACAGGTCGCCTGCTTTTCATCTTTATCAAAGAAGTAGCAGAAAAACATGGTGTGACCGATCTAGCTAGACTCAACATTGATTTGATTAGTCCAGATTCTTATAAAAAAGCTCGGATTAAACATGCTACCATTTATGTCAAGAATCAAGTAGGGTTAAAAAATATCTTTAAACTGGTTTCTTTATCCAATACTAAGTACTTTGAAGGGGTGCCACGGATTCCAAGAACGGTTTTAGATGCCCATCGGGAAGGCTTGATTTTAGGATCAGCTTGCTCTGAGGGTGAAGTTTTTGATGCAGTCGTTTCCCAAGGTGTGGATGCGGCGGTTGAGGTGGCCAAGTATTATGACTTTATCGAGGTTATGCCACCGGCTATTTATGCACCATTGATTGCCAAGGAGCAGGTCAAGGATATGGAGGAACTCCAGACCATTATCAAAAGCTTGATAGAAGTGGGAGACCGTCTTGGTAAGCCTGTTCTGGCTACCGGAAATGTTCACTATATCGAACCGGAAGAAGAGATTTATCGTGAAATTATCGTCCGTAGTTTGGGACAGGGGGCTATGATTAACCGAACTATTGGTCACGGTGAACATGCCCAATCAGCTCCTCTGCCAAAAGCCCATTTTAGAACGACCAATGAGATGTTGGATGAATTTGCCTTCTTGGGAGAGGAATTAGCTCGGAAACTAGTTATTGACAACACCAATGCCTTGGCAGAAATCTTTGAACCTGTTGAGGTTGTTAAGGGGGATTTGTATACGCCTTTCATCGACAAGGCTGAAGAAACAGTTGCCGAGTTGACCTATAAGAAGGCCTTTGAGATTTATGGAAATCCACTGCCAGATATTGTTGATTTACGAATTGAAAAAGAATTGACTTCCATTCTGGGGAATGGATTTGCCGTGATTTACCTGGCTTCCCAGATGTTGGTGCAACGTTCCAATGAACGGGGTTACTTGGTTGGTTCTCGTGGATCTGTTGGTTCCAGTTTTGTTGCGACCATGATTGGAATTACAGAGGTCAATCCTCTATCTCCTCACTATGTCTGTGGTCAGTGTCAGTACAGCGAATTTATCACCGATGGTTCTTACGGTTCAGGTTTTGATATGCCCAATAAGGACTGTCCAAAATGTGGTCACAAACTCAGCAAAAACGGACAGGATATTCCTTTCGAGACCTTCCTTGGTTTTGATGGGGACAAGGTTCCCGATATTGACTTGAACTTCTCGGGAGAAGACCAGCCTAGCGCCCACTTGGATGTGCGTGATATTTTTGGTGAGGAATATGCCTTCCGTGCAGGAACGGTTGGTACGGTGGCTGCCAAGACTGCTTATGGATTTGTCAAGGGTTACGAGCGAGATTATGGCAAGTTTTATCGTGATGCAGAGGTGGAACGTCTTGCTCAAGGCGCTGCCGGTGTCAAGCGTACAACAGGACAACACCCGGGGGGAATCGTTGTTATTCCTAACTACATGGATGTTTACGACTTTACGCCTGTCCAGTATCCAGCAGATGACGTGACGGCTGAATGGCAGACCACTCACTTTAACTTCCATGATATCGATGAGAATGTCCTCAAGCTTGATGTACTGGGACACGATGATCCAACAATGATTCGGAAACTTCAGGACTTGTCTGGTATTGACCCTAATGAAATTCCTATGGATGATGAGGGAGTTATGGCTCTCTTTTCTGGGACTGATGTGTTAGGGGTAACACCTGAGCAAATCGGAACGCCTACGGGTATGTTGGGGATTCCAGAGTTTGGGACCAACTTTGTACGAGGGATGGTAGACGAGACGCATCCGACGACTTTTGCGGAATTGCTTCAGCTTTCAGGTCTATCCCACGGTACCGACGTTTGGCTGGGCAATGCCCAGGATCTGATAAAGCAAGGGATTGCGGACCTATCGACTGTTATCGGTTGTCGGGACGACATCATGGTTTACCTCATGCACGCGGGTCTAGAACCAAAGATGGCCTTTACCATCATGGAGCGAGTACGTAAGGGCTTGTGGTTGAAGATTTCCGAAGAGGAGCGAAATGGCTATATCGAAGCCATGAAGGCCAATAAGGTGCCAGAGTGGTATATCGAGTCCTGTGGGAAAATTAAGTACATGTTCCCTAAAGCTCATGCGGCAGCCTACGTTATGATGGCCCTTCGTGTAGCTTACTTCAAGGTCCATCATCCGATTTATTATTACTGTGCTTACTTCTCCATTCGTGCCAAGGCCTTTGATATCAAGACTATGGGTGCGAGCTTGGATGCCATCAAACGCAGAATGGCAGAAATCGCTGAAAAACGGAAGAACAATGAAGCGTCCAATGTAGAAATTGACCTCTACACAACACTTGAAATCGTCAATGAGATGTGGGAACGTGGTTTCAAGTTTGGGAAGTTAGACCTCTACCGTAGTGATGCGACTGAATTCATCATTGACGGAGATACACTGATTCCACCATTTGTTGCTATGGATGGTCTGGGAGAGAACGTTGCCAAGCAGTTAGTTCGAGCGCGTGAAGAGGGAGAATTTCTTTCTAAAACAGAATTGCGTAAGCGTGGTGGACTCTCATCAACTTTGGTTGAAAAGATGGATGAAATGGGCATTCTCGGCAATATGCCAGAGGATAACCAGTTGAGTTTGTTTGATGAATTGTTTTAAAAAAAATTAACAGACGGACAAATAGTCACATAATTTTTGAATAAAAACTAAAAAATATAGAAAAGAGATAACAGAATGGTTTTACCAAATTTTAAAGAAAATCTAGAAAAATACGCGAAATTGTTGGTTGCGAACGGAATTAACGTGCAGCCTGGCCACACTTTGGCGCTTTCTATCGATGTGGAGCAACGTGAGTTGGCGCATCTAATCGTGAAGGAAGCTTATGCTTTGGGTGCGCATGAGGTTATTGTTCAGTGGACAGATGATGTCATTAACCGTGAGAAATTCCTCCATGCGCCGTTGGAGCGTCTGGACAATGTGCCAGAATACAAGATTGCTGAGATGAACTATCTTTTGGAGAACAAAGCTAGCCGTCTTGGAGTTCGTTCTTCTGACCCAGGTGCCTTGAACGGAGTGGACGCTGATAAGCTTTCAGCTTCTGCTAAAGCTATGGGACTTGCCATGAAGCCAATGCGTATCGCAACTCAATCCAACAAGGTTAGCTGGACTGTAGCAGCCGCTGCTGGACTTGAGTGGGCTAAGAAAGTCTTTCCAAATGCTGCGAGCAACGAAGAAGCAGTCGATCTCCTTTGGGACCAAATCTTCAAAACTTGCCGTGTCTACGAAGAAGATCCTGTTAAGGCTTGGGAAGAGCATGCAGCTATCCTTAAGAGCAAGGCAGATATGCTTAATAAAGAACAATTTTCAGCCCTTCACTACACAGCGCCAGGGACCGATTTGACCCTTGGATTGCCGAAGAACCACGTTTGGGAATCAGCTGGTGCTATCAATGCACAGGGCGAAGGATTCTTGCCAAATATGCCGACAGAGGAAGTCTTCACAGCGCCTGACTTCCGTCGTGCAGATGGTTATGTCACTTCTACAAAACCGCTTAGCTATAATGGAAATATCATCGAAGGAATTAAAGTAACCTTCAAGGATGGACAAATCGTGGATATCACTGCAGAAAAAGGCGATCAAGTTATGAAGGACCTTGTCTTTGAAAATGCGGGTGCGCGTGCCTTGGGTGAATGTGCCTTGGTACCAGATCCAAGCCCAATTTCTCAGTCAGGCATTACCTTCTTTAATACTCTTTTCGATGAGAATGCTTCAAACCATTTGGCTATTGGTGCAGCCTATGCAACTAGTGTTGTTGGTGGAGCGGAGATGAGCGAAGAAGAACTTGAAGCTGCGGGACTTAACCGTTCAGATGTTCACGTGGACTTTATGATTGGTTCTAATCAGATGGATATCGATGGTATCCGTGAGGATGGGACACGTGTACCACTCTTCCGTAAAGGAGATTGGGCAAATTAAGGAGATAATATGTTAGGAAGTATGTTCGTTGGTCTCCTAGTGGGATTTTTAGCAGGTACTCTGACCAATCGTGGAGAGCGAATGGGATGTTTTGGAAAAATGTTTCTAGGCTGGATTGGTGCCTTTTTGGGACACTTGCTTTTTGGAACTTGGGGGCCAGTTTTATCAGGAACAGCTATTATCCCAGCAATTTTAGGAGCCATGATTGTCTTAGCGATTTTCTGGAGACGAGGAAGTTAATTTCTTAAATCTGATACTCAATGAAAATCACAGAGCAAACTACGAAACTAGCCGCAGGTTGCTCAAAGCACTGTTTTGAGGTTGTAGATATAACTGACGAAGTCAGCTCAAAACACTGTTTTGAGGTTGCAGATAGAACTGACGAAGTCAGTAACATATATACTGCAAGGCGACGTTGACGCGGTTTGAAGAGATTTTTGAAGAGTATGAAATGAAAAGGAGGTTGGTCATTGAGACAGCCTCCTTTTGATATGATATAATAGTTCTATGAGATTAGATAAATTTTTAGTTGCCTGTGCTGTGGGAAGTCGGACTGAGGTCAAAAACTTGCTCAAGGCTGGGCGCGTGACGGTAAATAGTAAAAAAGAAAAATCAGCTAAATTGCAGATTGATGAAGAAAGAGATGAGATTCGCTTTGATGGGCAAGTGTTGGAGTATGAAGAGTTTGTCTACTACATGATGAACAAGCCCAAAGGAGTTATCTCAGCGACTGAGGATCCTAAGCACAGAACAGTTCTGGACTTGCTGGATGTTATTGCTCAGAGCAAGGAAGTTTTCCCAGTAGGGCGCTTGGATATTGACACGCATGGTCTTTTACTCTTGACCAATAATGGTCAGCTGGCTCATGCTCTTCTTTCGCCCAAGCGTCATGTGGACAAGACCTATTTGGCTCAGGTCAAGGGAATTATGGCCCAAGAAGATGTGGAGATATTTGCCAAGGGCATTCCGCTCAAAGACTTTACCTGTCAGCCCGCTAGACTGGAGATTCTTTCCACAGATGCAGAAAAGAATCAGAGTCAAATCCGTGTGACTATTGCAGAAGGGAAGTTTCATCAGGTCAAGCGTATGGTGGCCTACTGTGGCAAGGAAGTGGTGGATTTGCAACGTTTGACTATGGGAACTCTAGTATTGGATGAGAACATGCAGCGAGGAGAATGGCGTCGCTTGACCAAGGAAGAATTAGAAGTTCTCCTTGCAAGTATTGCTTAGTTTGGTTTATATTCGAAAAAGGTGAGGGAGAAAGTCCTTGCCTTTTATGTTTTTCAGTTGCTTCCTTTGTGAAAAGAGTTATAATAGACTGTAGAATAAAAGGAGGAATCTATGAACGCGATTCAAGAATCATTTACTGATAAACTATTTGCCAATTATGAAGCAAATGTAAAATACCAAGCGATTGAAAATGCTGCTAGCCACAACGGAATTTTTGCAGCCCTAGAACGTCGCCAAAGCCATGTAGACAACACCCCTGTTTTCTCATTGGATTTGACCAAGGACAAGGTTACTAACCAGAAAGCATCTGGTCGTTGCTGGATGTTTGCGGCTCTCAACACCTTCCGCCACAAACTCATTTCACAATATAAATTGGAAAATTTTGAGTTGTCACAGGCCCACACCTTCTTCTGGGACAAGTATGAGAAATCCAACTGGTTCTTGGAGCAAGTCATTGCGACTGCAGACCAAGATTTGACGAGCCGTAAGGTTAAATTCCTACTCCAAACTCCACAACAAGATGGCGGTCAATGGGATATGGTTGTTTCTCTCTTTGAGAAATATGGTGTCGTTCCTAAGTCTGTTTATCCAGAGTCTGTTTCATCTAGCAGCAGTCGTGAGCTAAATGCCATTCTCAACAAATTGCTTCGTCAAGATGCTCAAATCTTGCGTGACTTGCTTGCTTCTGGCGCAGACCAAGCGACTGTTCAAGCTAAGAAAGAAGATCTTTTGCAAGAAATTTTTAACTTCCTTGCTATGTCATTGGGTCTTCCACCACGTACATTTGACTTTGCTTATCGCGATAAGGATAACAACTACCAAAGTGAAAAGGGCATTACACCACAAGAGTTTTACAAGAAATATGTTAATCTTCCACTAGAAGACTACGTTTCTGTTATCAATGCTCCAACTGCTGACAAGCCTTACGGCCAATCTTACACAGTTGAGATGTTAGGAAATGTGGTTGGTAGCCGTGCGGTTCGTTACATCAACGTGCCGATGGAGCGCTTGAAAGAGTTGGCAATTGCTCAAATGCAAGCAGGTGAGACTGTTTGGTTTGGTTCTGATGTCGGCCAGCTCAGCAACCGTAAGGCTGGAATCCTTGCGACAGATGTTTATGACTTTGAATCAAGCATGGACATTAAACTCACTCAAGACAAGGCTGGACGTCTGGACTACAGTGAAAGCTTGATGACCCACGCCATGGTCTTGACAGGTGTTGATTTGGACGAAAATGGCAAGTCAACCAAGTGGAAGGTTGAAAACTCATGGGGAGACAAGGTCGGTACAGATGGTTACTTTGTTGCCTCAGACGCTTGGATGGACGAATACACATACCAAATCGTTGTCCGTAAAGAATTGCTGACAGCAGCAGAACAAGCTGCCTATGAAGCAGAACCAATTGTACTCGCACCATGGGATCCAATGGGTGCCTTGGCCGAATAAAAGTATAGAAAAAAGGAATCAGATTTTAGAACCTGATTCCTTTTAAGTTGCTTGATTACATGATGTGAAGAACATGTGCCACAATACCCACTGCGAAGAGTGCAAGGATAATAGTGATTGGAGATACTTTTTTCTTAAGCAAGTACATGCAAAGGAGAGTAAGGAGTAGTCCTGATAGTCCAGGGATCAACATATCCAAGTTTTGTTGGAAAGTAGTAACTTTTTCAGGTGTTTGAGACAATCCTTGTCCTACTTGTGCGAATGCTTCTTGAATACCTTTAGATCCTTCTGGCAATTTATCCCAATGGATATAAGCCTTTTCATCTAGTTGAACTTTGGCAACATCGAAAGCAAATTTAATATTTACCCAACGTTGAACAAGGACAGCAAGAATGAACATACCAAGGATAGAAGCTCCTTTAGTGATGTCTTGAAGGATACCGCCAGACATATCTTTAGTGATTTCTGATCCAGCCTTGTATCCAATCTCTTGTGTATACCACAAGAATGACATACGAATCAAGTTCCAAAGAACGAAGAAGAGGATTGGACCTAAGATATTACCAGTAAGGGCAAGTGAAGCACCGAGTGATCCAAGGATTGGGCGTACTGTAAACCAGAATACTGGGTCACCGATACCAGCAAGAGGTCCCATCATACCGATTTTAACCCCCTGGATAGCAGCATCATCAATTTCAACACCGTTAGCACGTTCTTCTTCAAGTGCAAGAGTAACCCCCATGATTGGAGCGGCTACGTATGGGTGAGTGTTGAAGAACTCAAGATGGCGTTCAAGAGCAGCGATTTGATCTTCTTTTTTAGTGTAAAGTTTTTTAAGAGCTGGAATTAATGAGTAAGCCCAACCCAAGTTTTGCATACGTTCATAGTTCCAAGAACCTTGTAAGAAAGTTGAACGCCACCAAACTTTTTTACGATCTGATTTAGTTAATTGAAGTTTTTCAGTCATGATGTTTTCAGTCCTTTCTTATCTTAGTAGTCTTCTAGGATATCGCCGATTGGGTCGTTAGAAGTTGCGGCTCCTCCGCCACCATTTCCACCAGTTTTAGAAAGGTGAAGGTAGATAAGAGCGATAGCAACACCGATAGCACCAAATCCGATTAGAGTAATATCTGACACGGCAGCAAGCACGAAACCGATAGCGAAGAATGGCCATACTTCACGAGTTGCCATCATGTTGATAACCATAGCGTAACCAACGGCAACGACCATACCACCACCGATAGCCATACCATCTTTGAGCCAATCAGGCATAGCATTTAGAATGCTTTGTACTGTTTCAGTGGGTACCATTAGAAGGAGTGCTGCAGGGATTGCAATACGAAGACCTTGAAGAAGAAGTGCGACAAAGTGAGCACGTTCAACTGCTTTGAAGTCACCTTTTTTAGCAGAAGCATCAGCAGTGTGAACCAATCCGACAGAGAGTGTACGGACAATCATAGTCAAGAATAGACCAGCAACTGCAAGAGGGATAGCAACCGCTTGGGCAACACCGATACCTGTCTTAGTAAAGTCGCCACCAAGAACCATAATAATGGCAGCAGCAACAGAAGCAAGAGCAGCGTCAGGAGCTACGGCAGCTCCGATGTTAGCCCAACCAAGGGCGATCATTTGAAGAGAACCACCAAGGATAATCCCTGCTTCAAGGTTACCGGTAACAAGACCGATAAGGGTACAAGCTACGATTGGTTGATGGAATTGGAACTGGTCGAGGATACCTTCAAGACCTGCTAGGAAGGCTACAACGACTACTAAAACCATAGAAATAATAGACATCTTTAAAATCCTTTCATAAAATCGATTATTGCACGTTTGCTTTGTTGATCAAGTCAAACAAATCTTTTTTGGTGTCGTTTGGTACTTTACGTACATCAAATTCAACACCAAGGTCACGCATTTTTTCAAATGTAGCAACGTCTTCTTTATCCATAGACAAAACGTTGTTAACCATTGTTTTACCAGTTGAGTGAGCCATTGATCCAACATTAAGAGTTTTGATTGGCACGCCACCTTCGATAGCACGAAGGGCATCTTGAGGTGTTTCAAACAAGATAAGGGCATGTGTTCCTCCGAAGCGAGGATCTTTTGCAACGTCGATTAGTTTTTGGATAGGAACAACATTTGCTTTCACTTTACCTGGAGCTGCTTGTTTAATCAATTCTTTACGTAATTCGTCTTTAGCTACGTTATCTGAAGCAACGATGATACGATCTGCTTTTGAATCTGGAGTCCAAGCAGTTGCAACTTGACCGTGAAGTAAACGAGTGTCTAGACGGGCAAGGTTGATTTTGAGTTTACCGTCTCCGATGACAGTTCCTTCTGGAATAGCAGCTTGGGCAACTGGAGCAGCTGCAGCGCTTGCTACTTCCTCAACTGGGTTTAGCTCTTCTGGAAGAGCCTTGATGCCATCTTTGGCTTCTTTAATGATATTAGCAGCGACTTTTTCTACACCTGCAGCAGCGTCCATGAGGCGCTCTGTGTAGGCTTGAATTAACATCGGTAAGTTAAGTCCTGTGATGATGGCAAACTTACGCTCAGGATTTTCTCCCATCACGCGGCTAGCTTGGTTAAATGGAGATCCACTCCAAAGGTCAGCCAAAACTAGAACCTCATCTTCTGCGTCAAATGCAGCAACAGCGTTATTAAACTTAGCGTATAGATCATCAGGACCTTCATTTGGCATAAAGGTTACAACTTGAACCTTTTCTTGTTCACCAAAGATCATAGATCCTGACTGATGAATACCCGCAGCAAATTCGCCGTGGCTCGCAATAATGATTCCGATACTCATTATTGTCATTCCTCCTTTTTGTTGTTTAAGTCTTCATTTAAGAAAACTTTAAGACTAAATAAGTATAAACCGTTTTCATGTAAAAAGCAACTATTTATCATAAAAAATTCAAAAGCCCCTCTTTACAGATGTTGATATATTAAGTTTTTAAAAGGTAATCTAGAGTCCATATTTAAAAATTTAATATAAAAAAGTTGGAAGAAGCTTCCAACTTTTAAAATAGGTTTTTATTAAATTAGTGGGTGAAGTCGAGTACCATACGTCCTTGGATTTGACCTTTTTCCATTTCGTCGAAAACGGCTACCGCATCTTCTACTGAACGTTTTTGGACAACTGGGACTACCAAACCTTCTGCACCAAATTGGAAGGCTTCTTCCAAGTCTTTACGAGTTCCAACCAGAGAACCGATGACTTGGATTCCATCTAGAACGGTTTTCACGATGCTGAGTTCCATCATTTCAGAAGGAAGACCAACAGCAACCACGCGACCACCAGCACGAACTGAGTCAACAGCTTGGTTGAAGGCAACTTTAGATACAGCAGTTACGACAGCTGAATGAGCTCCACCATCAGTTTTTTCCTTGATTAGGCCTGGTACATCTTCAACTTCGAGGCCGTTAATAACAATGTCAGCGCCTACTTCTTTTGCAAGGGCAAGTTTGTCGTTATTGATATCAACTGCGATGACATGAGCATTGAATACTTTTTTAGCGTATTGAACAGCTAGGTTACCAAGTCCACCAGCGCCGTAAAGAACAACCCATTGGCCTGGTTCAACTTTGGCTTCTTTAATAGCTTTATAGGTTGTTACACCAGCACATGTGATAGAAGAAGCTTGGGCTGGATCAAGTCCGTCAGGAACTTTGACAGCATAGTCTGCAGTTACAATACATTGTTCAGCCATACCACCATCTACTGAGTAGCCAGCATTTTTCACTGTACGGCAAAGAGTTTCACGGCCAGTAGTACAGTATTCGCAAGTGCCACATCCTTCAAAGAACCAAGCAACGCTGACGCGGTCACCGACTTTAAGGCTTTTCACATCTGGTGCAATTTCTTTAACGATACCAACACCTTCATGTCCTAAAACACGTCCTGGTACTTGACCAAAGTCACCATGGGCAACGTGGAGGTCAGTGTGGCAAACACCACAGTATTCAATTTCTACAAGTGCTTCTCCAGTTTCAAGTGGACGGAGTACTTTTTCTTCAACAGCAACACCAGTGCTTTCTGGATTTACAACAACAGCTTTCATAGCTATCCTCCTTGATATTAACTGAGAGCAGGAGAAACAGGACTGGATTGATTTTGTGTCAACAGAGTCGAGTGTAACGAGCTCTCTTGTATTTATATGTGAAGTATATCACAAAAGAAAGCCTTTTCCAAGGTTTTGGAGGCAAAAAATAGAACAATCGATTAACTGGTTGATGAGACTGTGAAAAGAGCACAAAGACCAGCTCGCAAGCTGGTCAGTATGGACTATAAGAATAAGTCTTGCAGGGTTTTTGCAACCCCATCTTGGTCATTTGTCAAGGAAATTTGCTCATCTGCATAAGGGAGTAGCTCTGGGTTAGCATTTTTCATGGCATAGCCCTTCCCAGCAAAAGCTAGCATTTCGGTATCATTGTGTTCATCTCCAAAGGCAATCAAATCCTTTTTGTCGCGGTTCATTACCTTGAGCAAATAGTCCAAAGCAAAGGCTTTATTGACTCCTTTTGGAGTACACTCAAGGATATTGAGTGGGCCTCCCCATGTATTAATAGAAAGTTGATGCTGGTAGAAGGCGTTCATTTCTTTTGCCAAGGCATACTTGTCACTGGCTCTGGTCTGCAACAGGATACAGTTAGGATCCTTGGTCACCAACTCAGGCTGAAATTGATCTTCAGACTGGAAAGCTTCTACCCCAAATAGTTTGGGATTGGCAATTTCTTCATTGGGATTTGTAATGTAGAATTTTTTACGGTATTCTCCAGCGATAAAATCGGCTTGAATGTCCTCTGAACGTCGAACCATGTCTAGCAGATATTTTTTGTCTACAGTTAGACACTTTTCAAAATCCCAAACTTGGTCTGGTAAATGAGTGAGGGAGCCGTTGAAGTTAATCATAGGAGTGACTAAGCCCAGTTCACGGTAAAAATCTTTTGACATACGGTAAGGGCGACCTGTCGTAATAATAACCTGATGGCCTTTTTCAGTAACTTTTTTTATAGTTTCTTTGGTAAAGTCAGAAATTTGACTGTCTGAGTTGAGTAGGGTTCCATCCAGGTCAACTGCAATAATTTTTTTCGTCATAGGGACCTTTCTAGTGTCTTTTCAGATAAGATGTCTTCTATTATAACAAAAAGCAGGCAGAAAAGCAGATTCCAAACAAAAAATGAAATTCCATCAATTTCTTAAATAAATCAAACAAAGATATTGAAAAAGTGAATGATAAATGATATAATTCTATTATTGTTCGTAAAAATTAAAAGGAGATTGATAATGGACAAATTATTTAAACTAAAAGAGAACGGTACAGACGTTCGTACGGAGGTTCTCGCTGGTTTAACAACTTTCTTTGCAATGAGTTATATTCTCTTTGTAAATCCACAAATTCTTTCGCAAACAGGAATGCCTGCTCAGGGTGTGTTTCTCGCAACAATTATTGGTGCAGTAGCAGGTACCTTGATGATGGCTTTCTACGCTAACTTACCTTATGCCCAAGCGCCAGGTATGGGACTTAATGCCTTCTTTACCTTCACGGTTGTATTTGGACTTGGTTATTCTTGGCAAGAAGCTCTAGCTATGGTCTTCATCTGTGGAATTATCTCATTGATTATTACCTTGACAAATGTTCGTAAAATGATCATTGAATCGATTCCAAATGCTCTTCGCTCAGCTATTTCAGCTGGTATCGGTGTCTTTCTTGCCTACGTGGGAATTAAGAATGCTGGACTTTTGAAATTTACGATTGATCCAGGCAACTATATTGTTGTAGGAGAAGGGGCTGACAAAGCTCAAGCAACGATTGCAGCAAACTCTTCAGCAGTTCCAGGCTTGGTCAGCTTTAATAATCCAGCTGTTTTGGTGGCTCTTGCAGGACTTGCCATTACTATCTTCTTTGTTATCAAAGGGATTAAAGGGGGAATTATTCTCTCTATCTTGACAACAACTGTTCTTGCTATCGCAGTTGGTTTGGTAGATTTGTCAAGCATCGATTTTGCTAATAACCATGTTGGTGCAGCCTTTGAAGACTTGAAGACAGTTTTTGGTGCAGCTCTTGGTTCAGAAGGTTTGGGAGCTTTGATTTCAGATACAGATCGCTTGCCTGAAACTCTGATGGCTATTCTTGCCTTCTCATTGACAGATATTTTTGACACGATTGGTACCTTGATTGGTACAGGTGAAAAAGTTGGTATCGTAGCGACAAATGGTGAAAACCACCAATCAGCTAAGTTGGATAAGGCTCTTTACTCTGATTTGATTGGTACTTCAATTGGTGCCATCGCTGGTACTTCGAACGTAACGACTTATGTCGAGTCTGCTGCTGGTATCGGTGCAGGTGGACGTACTGGTTTGACAGCCTTGGTCGTGGCAATCTGTTTTGCGATCTCAAGCTTCTTTAGCCCACTTCTAGCGATTGTACCAACAGCCGCTACAGCTCCAATCTTGATTATCGTTGGGATTATGATGTTGGCTAGCTTGAAAAATATCCATTGGGATGATATGTCTGAAGCGGTTCCTGCTTTCTTCACATCTATCTTTATGGGATTCAGCTACTCTATCACTCAAGGGATTGCAGTTGGTTTCTTGACTTACACTTTGACTAAGCTTGTTAAAGGTCAAGCTAAAGATGTTCATGTCATGATTTGGATTTTGGATGCCTTGTTTATCCTTAACTACATCAGCATGGCCTTATAATAGGATAACCCAGGGGGATTTTCCCCCTTTTTAATACAAAGGAGATAGGTGATGAAAGAGAAAAATATGTGGAAAGAATTATTGAATCGTGCAGGTTGGCTGTTAATCTTTTTTCTGGCGACAATTTTATATCAGATTCCTATAGGGGTTACTGCTATTTTAACTTTAAATGCAGTACCACTGTTGCAGTCAGGACTGATAGTTTCTGGTATTTCGATTGTGATTCTGGTGCTGTTTATTATTGGAGCTCGTAAAACGCAGTTAGCAAGTTTTAATTTTTCTTTTTTTAGAGCGAAGGATTTGGCACGTTTGGGATTAAGTTATTTAGTCATTATCTGTTCAAATATACTTGGTTCCATTTTATTGCAACTATCAAATGAGACGACAACAGGGAATCAGTCTCAGATTAACGACATGGTTCAGAATAGTTCTCTGATTTCCAGTTTCTTCTTGTTGGCCTTGCTTGCTCCAATTTGTGAGGAAATCTTGTGCCGTGGGATTGTTCCTAAAAAGATTTTCCGAGGAAAAGAGAACTTGGGATTTATAGTCGGTACGATTGTGTTTGCTTTATTGCATCAACCAAGTAATTTACCTTCTTTATTGATTTATGGAGGTATGTCGATCGTTCTGTCTTGGACGGCTTACAAGACAGAACGTTTGGAAATGTCTATCTTACTTCACATGATTGTGAATGGGGTTGCTTTCTGTTTGCTGGCTCTCGTGGTGATTTTGAGTCGGACATTAGGGATTTCTGTTTAAGATTTTTGACAATTGCTTACCTGTTTCTACTGGGAAAAAGATGAATGCAATCGTGTCCATCTTTTTCTTTTTATGGTAAAATAGAGAAATAATATGATGAAAAACCTTGAGGGAGTGACCGATATGTCAAGTAAAGCCAATCATTCAAAGACATCTATTTGCGGAATTATTAATGTAACCCCAGACTCCTTTTCGGACGGTGGTCAATTTTTTGCTCTTGAGCAGGCACTCCAGCAGGCTCGTAAATTGATAGCAGAAGGAGCCAGCATGCTAGATATCGGTGGAGAATCAACTCGGCCGGGAAGTAGCTATGTTGAGATAGAAGAGGAAATCCAGCGTGTTGTTCCAGTGATCAAAGCGATTCGCAAGGAAAGTGATGTCCTCATCTCTATTGATACTTGGAAGAGTCAGGTAGCAGAGGCTGCTTTGGCTGCTGGTGCCAATCTAGTCAATGATATTACTGGTCTTATGGGTGATGAGAAAATGGCGAATGTGGTAGCTAGAGCGAGAGCGAAAGTGGTCCTCATGTTTAATCCAGTCATGGCACGACCTCAGCACCCTAGCTCGCTCATCTTCCCTCATTTTGGCTTTGGTCAAGCTTTTACAGAAAAAGAGTTAGCTGACTTTGAAACATTGCCAATCGAAGAGGTGATGGAGACTTTCTTTGAACGAGTACTAGCGAGAGCAGAGGAAGCTGGTATTGCACCAGAAAATATCCTGCTGGATCCAGGGATCGGTTTTGGTCTGACCAAGAAAGAAAATCTGCTTCTTTTACGGGATCTGGATAAACTACATCAGAAAGGCTATCCAATCTTTCTTGGAGTATCGCGCAAGCGGTTTGTCATCAATATTCTTGAAGAAAATGGTTTTGAAGTCAATCCTGAGACAGAACTTGGTTTCCGCAATCGAGATACGGCTTCGGCTCATGTAACTAGTATCGCTGCGCGACAGGGTGTGGAAGTGGTACGAGTGCATGACGTAGCTAGTCACAGGATGGCGGTTGAAATTGCCTCCGCTATTCGTCTGGCTGATGAAGCGGAAAATCTAGATTTAAAACAATATAAATAAGATGAAAGAAATTGAAAATAATCAGTGGATTGCTAACTACCGGACGGACCAACCGCATTTTGGCTTGGAACGCATGGTGGAACTGTTAGCTTTGCGTGGCAATCCCCATCTCAAACTCAAGGTTATCCATATCGGAGGAACCAATGGCAAGGGTTCGACCATTGCTTTTTTGAAAAAGATGCTAGAAAAGCTAGGGCTGAGAGTTGGCGCGTTTAGCTCGCCCTATCTCATTCATTACACAGATCAGATTAGCATCAATGGGGAATCTATCCCAGAAGCGAAGCTAGAAACCCTCATGGCAGACTATCAGTCTTTGCTGGAGGGAGAAGCGGTCGCTAATTTACAGGGCACAACCGAGTTTGAGATTATCACAGCCATAGCCTATGACTACTTTGCTTCAGAGCAAGTAGATGTGGCTATCATGGAAGTCGGCATGGGTGGGCTTTTAGATAGTACCAATGTCTGTCAGCCCATTTTGACAGGAATTACGACTATTGGATTGGACCATGTAGCCCTACTTGGTGACACCTTGGAAGCCATAGCAGAGCAGAAAGCTGGTATTATCAAACAAGGTATTCCCTTGGTGACAGGTCGTATTGCTCCAGAAGCTTTGGCTGTGATTGACCGCATTGCGGAAGGGAAAGATGCACCGAGACTTGCCTATGGGAAAGATTATCAGGTCAGTCACCAAGAGAGTGTGGTAATGGGAGAAATCTTTGATTATACCAGTTCGGTCAGACAAGGTCGATTCCAGACTGGTTTGCTTGGTTTGCACCAGATAGAGAATGCTGGGATGGCCATAGCTTTACTTGATACTTTTTGTCAAGAAGATGGCCAAGAGCTAGCAAGCAATGACTTGATTGCTCAAGCCTTGGAAGAAACAAGATGGCCAGGGCGTCTGGAGGTCGTGTCAAGGGAACCCTTGATGATTTTGGATGGAGCCCACAATCCTCATGCTATCAAGGCTTTAATAGAAACCTTGCAAGAACGTTTTGCGGATTATCATAAGGAGATCCTCTTTACCTGCATCAAAACCAAGGCCTTGGAAGATATGTTGGATTTGTTGGAGGAAACCCCAGATACCGAGCTTACCCTGACACATTTTGACGATAGTCGGGCGACTGATGAAAGCGTGCTGAAAGAGGCAGCTAAGTCTAGAAATCTCAGCTACCAAGGTTGGCAGGGTTTTCTAGAGCAGAAATTGATAGATAAAAAAGAAGAGAAACAAACAGTTAGGATTGTCACGGGTTCCTTGTATTTCTTGAGCCAAGTGAGAGCCTATCTGATGGAGAGGAAGAACGAGAATGGATACACAAAAGATTGAAGCAGCTGTAAAAATGATTATCGAGGCTGTAGGAGAGGACGCTAACCGCGAGGGCTTGCAGGAAACACCTGCTCGTGTCGCTCGTATGTACCAAGAGATTTTTTCAGGTCTTGGTCAAACAGCGGAGGAACATTTGTCAAAATCCTTTGAGATTATCGATGATAACATGGTAGTAGAAAAGGATATCTTTTTCCACACGATGTGTGAGCATCACTTTCTGCCATTTTATGGTAGAGCGCACATTGCCTACATTCCAGATGGTCGTGTGGCAGGATTGTCTAAGCTAGCCCGTACGGTTGAAGTTTATTCTAAAAAACCACAAATTCAAGAACGATTGAATATCGAGGTGGCCGATGCCTTGATGGAGTATCTGGGTGCTAAAGGAGCCTTTGTTGTCATTGAGGCGGAACATATGTGTATGAGCATGCGTGGTGTCAGAAAACCAGGCACTGCAACCTTGACGACAGTAGCTCGTGGTTTATTTGAAACAGATAAGGACCTCCGAGATCAGGCTTATCGTTTAATGGGGCTATAAAAAAATCCGCTTCAAGCGGATTTTTCTAGAAAGGAATCATTATGGATCAACTGCAGATTAAGGATTTGGAAATTTTTGCCTATCATGGTCTTTTTCCTAGTGAGAAAGAATTGGGGCAGAAGTTTGTTATTTCCGCAATCCTATCCTATGATATGACCAAGGCGGCTACAGATTTGGATTTAACGGCTTCTGTCCATTACGGAGAATTGTGTCAGCAGTGGACGTCTTGGTTTCAGGAAACGAGTGAAGATTTGATTGAAACGGTAGCCTACAAACTGGTAGAACGTACTTTTGAGGCTTATCCTCTTGTCCAAGAAATGAAGCTGGAACTGAAAAAGCCTTGGGCGCCAGTGCATTTGCCACTAGATACTTGCTCGGTAACCATTCATCGCCGCAAGCAACGAGCCTTTATCGCCCTAGGAAGCAATATGGGAGATAAACAAGCAAACTTGAAACAAGCCATTGAGAAAATGCGAAATCGAGGTATCCATATTCTCAAAGAGTCTAGTGTCTTGACGACGGAGCCTTGGGGTGGTGTGGAGCAAGATAGCTTTGCTAATCAAGTGGTTGAGGTTGAAACCTGGTTGCCTGCCCCAGTGCTATTAGAGACCTTGTTAGCCATTGAGTCAGAGATGGGACGGGTGAGAGAAGTACATTGGGGGCCTCGTTTGATTGATTTGGACTTGCTCTTTGTGGAGGACCAGGTCCTTTATACAGATGACCTTATTTTGCCCCATCCTTACATAGCGGAACGCCTTTTTGTCCTTGAGTCCTTACAAGAAATTGCGCCTCATTTTATCCATCCGACATTAAAGCAACCGATCCGTAACTTGTATAATGCTTTGAAAAAATAGAAAAAACTCTAGTTTTCAGTTGCTTGTAACTGAAGGCTAGAGTTTTTAAAATAGGTCATTTTCTTCTGG
The DNA here is from genome assembly GCF_030217725.1 of Streptococcus sp. UMB1203. Taxonomy (GTDB): domain Bacteria; phylum Bacillota; class Bacilli; order Lactobacillales; family Streptococcaceae; genus Streptococcus. The sequence goes on from NZ_JASOOK010000021.1 coordinate 27,516, forward strand.
GAGGAGGATAGTCTCTCTACCGTCCATGTCTAAAACCAGGACTCTGGGGGGATAAAGAGGGTCAAAGGGATGGTTAAAGTCAAAATCAATAGCTGTAGGGAGGTGTTGACTTGAGAAGTGGAAGGTAATTTTTCCTTGGTTATTGAGCAATTGAAACTCGAGTTCTTCCTCCAATTCAAAGACATTTTTTAAGAAATGGTCGATGATATACCAAAAAGAGTCAATAACATCATCAGGCAAGCTGGTAACAATGCCAAAACTAGCTGACCGCATGTGGGTATTGGTAAAAGCCATATTTCTTCCCCCTTTCTTTTCCCTTATCATACAGCAAATAGGATTAAAAATCAAGAAAAGGTGATTTTTTCTTCATAAACATAGCTTCCAATGAAATTTTTTCAAATAATCTTCAAAAAACGCTTGAAAGTGTTTACAAATAGTGATAAAATGGAATAAGTAGAATCATGAAAACGAAATTTTCATACCGTCTCTTTTTTGGAGTCTCGTGAGGTATGATATAGAAAGGAAATAGAATGAATACAGACGATACAGTAACGATTTATGATGTCGCCCGTGAAGCAGGAGTTTCAATGGCGACGGTTAGCCGTGTAGTCAATGGCAATAAGAATGTAAAAGAGAACACCCGTAAAAAAGTGCTTGAGGTGATTGACCGTTTGGATTACCGTCCAAATGCCGTGGCGCGTGGTCTTGCAAGTAAAAAGACAACCACTGTCGGTGTCGTGATCCCAAATATTACCAATGGCTATTTCTCAACGCTTGCTAAAGGGATTGATGATATCGCTGAAATGTACAAGTACAATATCGTCCTTGCCAATAGTGATGAGGATGATGACAAGGAAGTTTCAGTGGTCAATACACTGTTTTCTAAGCAAGTGGATGGTATCATCTTTATGGGTTACCACTTGACTGAAAAAATTCGTTCAGAGTTTTCTCGCTCTCGGACACCAGTTGTTCTTGCAGGGACAGTGGATGTAGAACATCAGCTTCCAAGTGTCAATATTGACTACAAACAAGCTACGATTGATGCAGTGACCTACCTTGCTAAAGAAAATGAGCGCATTGCTTTTGTCAGCGGTCCACTAGTGGATGATATCAATGGTAAGGTTCGTTTGGTTGGCTACAAGGAAGCCTTGAAAAAAGCAGGTATTTCTTATAGCGAAGGATTGGTATTTGAATCTAAATACACTTATGAGGATGGCTATGCCTTGGCAGAACGCTTGATTTCATCAAATGCAACTGCAGCAGTTGTGACAGGTGATGAATTGGCAGCAGGTGTCTTGAATGGTTTGGCTGATCACGGTGTGTCAGTACCAGAAGAGTTTGAAATCATTACTAGTGATGATTCACAAATCTCACGCTTTACCCGTCCAAACTTGACAACTATCGCCCAACCTCTCTATGACCTTGGTGCTATTAGCATGCGTATGTTGACTAAGATTATGCACAAGGAAGAGTTGGAAGAACGTGAAGTTCTCTTACCTCATGGTTTGACAGAACGTCGCTCAACACGAAAACGTAAATAGAAAAAATCAGGGAATCGTGAAGATTTCCTGATTTTGCTTTCTGGAGAAGAGACTTAGCCTTCCATATAGTCTTTCAAAGCTTGTCCTCTTAGTCCGGCATTGAGGGCGATGAGGAGTTTCAAGCGGGCTTTTTGGGCGTTGAGTTCTTTAACAAAGAAGACACCAGATTTTTGCAACTGCACGCCCCCACCTTGGTAGGCATAAACAGGCTCAGCGATACCGTTAAAGCATCGTGAAACCAGGGCGACTGGGATTCCTTTTTGCAGAAGGTTTTCTAATTTTTGAGCCGTTTCTTTGGGAACATTACCGGCCCCGAAGGCTTGGATAATCAAACCGTCCAATTGTTCCAAATCCAGCATATCAATCAGCTCATCTGTCATACCGGCATAAGCTGAGATGATAGGTACCAAGCCTTGTATGTGATCAAGGTCAAAGCGAACACGAGGTTCAGCTGTTTTGAAGTAGAGGATTTCCCGCTTCGTAATCAGACCAAGTGGTCCATGTGTTGGGGTCTGGAAGGTGCCGACGTTGGTTGTATGTGTCTTGGTAACATACTTGGCAGCATGGATTTCGTCGTTCATAACAACCAAAACCCCTTTGTCCGCAGCCCTGTCATCGCTAGCCACCCGTAAAGCACTCAGATAGTTATAAACACCGTCGCTGCCGAGTTCGTTAGAGCTACGCATGGCCCCTGTTAGAACGATAGGCATATGGGGAACTTCCATGGTATCAAGGAAATAGGCTGTTTCCTCTAAAGTATCGGTCCCGTGTGTGATTACCACTCCATCGTAGTTATCTGCTTCCTCTTTGATTTTTTGGTAGAGGGCCAGCATATGCTTGGGTTTGATATGGGGGCTTGGTAGGTTAAAAAAGTCCAAGGCGTGGACTTGGATTCCTTCAAGTGGGTTGGACACATGGTTCATGGGATTATCTGAACTCGTCACAACAGCGCCAGAAGCATCGGCCTGCATGGAAATAGTCCCACCTGTATGTAAAACAAGGATTTTCTTAGGCATGATTTACTCACTCTTTCTGAAATGTGGTATAATCATTGTATCACAAAAGGGGAGATTGGGATAGGATGGAAGTCAAAGCTGTTTTTTTTGATATCGATGGAACCTTGGTCAACGATCGCAAGAGTGTTTTGAAATCCACTAAGGACGCGATTAAAATTGTCAAAGAACAAGGGGTGCTAGTTGGTGTAGCGACAGGGCGAGGACCTTTTTTTGTTAAGGAATTGATGGACGATTTGGATCTGGATTTTGCGGTAACCTATAATGGCCAGTATATCTTTAATAAAGAAAGAGTCTTGTTCACGAGCCCAATTTCCAAGCTACATTTGCGCCATCTCATTGCGTATGCTAAAAAAGAGGGCAAGGAGATTGCCCTAGGGACCAAGGATGCCATGTTGGGTTCCAAAATCATGTCTTTTGGTTTGGGTTCTTTTTCCCAACGAATCAGTCGCTTCGTTCCCTCTGTTTTAACTCGGACAGTGAGTCATTCCTTTAATCGTATGGTCAGCAAGGTTGTTCCCCAAAAGGAAGAAGACCTGCTTCATCTGATGAATCAGCCTATCTACCAAGTTTTGATGCTGATGACGCCAGAAGAATCTGAGAAGGCAGCAGCTGATTTTGAAGACTTGAAATTGACACGTAGCAATCCTTTTGCAGCGGATGTCATCAATCAAGGAAACTCTAAATTGGAAGGCATACGCCGAGTTGGGAAAGAATATGGCTTTGACCTCAACCAAGTGATGGCCTTTGGTGACTCAGATAACGACCTAGAAATGCTTGCAGGTGTCGGTATGTCGGTCGCTATGGGAAATGGTAGTAGCAGTGTCAAGGAAGTTGCCAAGCATATCACTACCAGCAATCAGCAAGACGGAATTCACAAGGCCTTAGAACATTTTGGTGTTTTGGCTTCAGAAAAAGTCTTTGTCAGCCGTGACTATCATTTCAATAAGGTCAAGACCTTCCACCACATGATGGATGAACGAACCCAAGAAGAACCTCGAGCTTGGGATGTAGAAGGTGCAACCCACAGGGCTGGTTTTAAAATAGAAGAATTGGTGGAGTTTGTTCGAGCAGCCAGTCCCTCTGAAGAGGATTTTGGTCAAGCTCTATCGCAACTTCATCAGGCTCTTGATAAGGCAGCAGATAAAGTAGCTAAGAAGACGCCAGCCCAGGAAGATTTGGTGGGGCAAGTGGATGCCCTGATTGACACGCTTTATTTCACCTACGGTAGTTTTGTTTTGATGGGGGTGGACCCAGAACGTATTTTTGATATTGTTCATCAGGCCAATATGGGGAAAATTTTTCCTGATGGCAAGGCTCATTTTGATCCAGTGACCCACAAAATCTTAAAACCAGACGATTGGGAAGAAAAATATGCTCCAGAACCTGCTATTAAAAAGGAACTGCAGCGCCAGCTCAAGGCTTATGAGCGTCATAAAGAGAGAAATAATACTCAATGAAAATCAAAGAGCAAATTAGGAAACTAGCCGCAGGCTGTACTTGAGTACGGCAAGGCGACGTTGACGTGGTTTGAATTTGATTTTCGAAGAGTATAAATAGTAAACAAAAAGGAGCGCTGAGCTCCTTTTCTTCGTGACTATAGGGTTTTTTCTTGTTCTCTCACAACCAGCAAATCAACCTTAGCATGGCGGAGGATGTATTCAGATGAAGAGCCGACCAAGAGGCGTTCAAAGGCGTTGAGACCAGTTGCGCCAACAAGGATGAGGTCCACTTCCTCAGCATCGGGAATAGTACGTGCCAAGAGGGTTTTTGGATTTCCCATTTCAATGACGATATGAACATCTGCCACACCAGCATCTCTTGCACGTTTTTCGTACTCTTTCATCAGACTTTCAGCGTCGACTTGGAGTTCTTCGTAAACTTCAGCATCAAAGGTGGATACGCTTTGGAGAGCGCGTGTGTCAATGACATGTGCGATGGTGAGTTTAGCGTCGTTTCGTAGAGCAGAATGAACTCCCTTGACAAAAGCCAAGTCCGCTTCTTTAGAACCATCGATTGCGACCATGATATTTTGGTAACGTTGTGCCATAATGAAACCTCCTGAAATTTTCTTACTATAATTGTAAACCTTTTCACTATAGAAGTAAAGCAAAAAAGGTATTTTTTAAAAGAATATTAGCGCTTAAAATCTATATAAATATATGATAAAATAAAAGAAAGGATAGCAGGAAAGAAGTGAAGGGGGGAGAATGATGAAAAACGCTTTTCAAAAATCAAATTTCCTTTATTATGGAATCATCCTAGTTTCAGTCTTGCTAGAAGTTATCATGATCTGGCAATTAGAGAGTCTGGTACCGTTTCTTTATCCAGGTTTTATCGGCTTTTTAGTCTTTCATGTACTCTACCATCTAATTTTATTCCTAGTTGCAAAACGAAGTGGGCGTTGGGATTACTTGATGATATGGGGACTTTTTCTCATGTTCAATCTTCTTTATGACTCCTTTTTAGGCTTGCTTTTTCTAGGTTTATCTTTTGGTATGTGATGTGACTTTCGCAAAATACCTGCTATCTCCCCTGTCTTAGCCTCGCTTTTAGCGAGGCTTTTCTTCTATACGAAACTAGTAACACATTTCAGTAAACTTGTCGCATTTTCTTTCTAGTGGTATAATGTTACTATCCTGATGAATTGAGGAAACAAGATGAAAGAATATAACAAGTCTAGTAAGTTAGAGCATGTTGCTTATGATATCCGTGGTCCTGTTTTGGAAGAAGCCATGCGAATGCGAGCAAATGGAGAAAAGATTTTACGTCTGAATACAGGAAATCCAGCAGAATTTGGCTTTACAGCGCCAGACGAGGTCATTCATGACTTGATTATGAATGCGCGGGATAGTGAAGGTTATTCTGACTCGAAAGGGATTTTCTCAGCCCGTAAGGCTATCATGCAGTATTGCCAATTGAAGAAATTCCCAAATGTAGATATTGATGATATCTACCTTGGAAATGGTGTCAGTGAGCTGATTGTCATGTCTATGCAGGGGCTTTTGGACAATGGGGATGAGGTCTTGGTGCCTATGCCAGACTATCCTCTCTGGACAGCGGCTGTCAGCCTAGCTGGAGGAAATGCCGTTCACTATATCTGTGATGAGGCTGCAGAATGGTACCCAGATATTGACGATATCAAGTCAAAAATCACTTCCAATACCAAGGCGATCATCCTTATCAATCCAAATAATCCAACTGGAGCCCTTTATCCTAAGGAACTCTTGTTGGAGATTATTGAGATTGCCCGTCAAAACGATTTGATTATCTTTGCGGATGAAATTTACGACCGCATGGTCATGGATGGACATGTGCATACGCCTGTGGCGAGTCTGGCACCAGATGTCTTCTGTGTCAGCATGAATGGCCTGTCAAAATCCCACCGTATTGCTGGTTTCCGTGTGGGTTGGATGGTCTTGTCTGGACCTAAGACACACGTTAAAGGCTATATCGAAGGGCTCAATATGCTATCCAATATGCGCCTTTGCTCTAACGTTTTGGCCCAACAAGTCGTACAAACTTCCTTGGGTGGTCACCAATCAGTTGATGAATTGCTCCTTCCTGGTGGACGAATTTACGAGCAAAGAAATTTCATTTACAATGCCATTCAAGATATTCCAGGTTTGTCTGCGGTTAAACCTAAAGCTGGACTCTATATCTTCCCTAAAATCGACCGCAATATGTACCGTATCGATGATGATGAACAGTTTGTCCTTGATTTCTTGAAGCAGGAAAAGGTTCTCTTGGTTCATGGTCGAGGCTTCAACTGGCAGGAACCAGACCACTTCCGTATTGTTTACCTTCCTCGTGTCGATGAACTGGCCCAAATCCAAGAAAAGATGACTCGTTTCTTGAAACAGTATCGTAGATAGGGCTTACATTTGAAAAAGGCTAAATTCCCAAACTAACTTCCACCGTTAATCCAAGTGGAAGTTAGTCTGATAAAAATCGTAAAAACCAGTGGAAA
>NZ_JASOOK010000022.1:0-30927 GCF_030217725.1 Streptococcus sp. UMB1203
TTGCTCCAACGTTTGAAGTTCAGTGTTTCAACCACATCATCCTTAGCCTTGCTTCCATCTTCGTAAACGTAATGGATGGTACGGCTAACACTTTCCTTGTTATCCAAGTTTTCAACGGTTCCTGGCCAACGTGGGCTATCTGGTTGTCCTGGATTGACTGGGGTGTTTGGTTGTGGGGTTGGGTTATCTGGGTTAACCGGTTCGACACGTTCTGAAAGGGTTACAGTGTAGACTTGGTCACGTGCTGTATCGTAGTCATAAACCTTCGCATCACCTACTGTGAATTCATCACTAACAAGCTTGTAGCCTTGTTTCTTAAATTCATTGATTTGACTTGTTGTGCTGTAGGCAATGGCTTCACCTGACTTACCTGTCACTTCATCTGTTGTGAGAACACGGTTACCGTTAGTGCTTACATAACGGATGATAGCTTTTTGAGCATCCTTACGATAAGTGACTGTTTCAACACGGTCTTGGTCTTTAGCTTGAACTCCACTTACAGCTGGGATTTCTGATTTATCCGCTGTATAACCTGCGATGGTTGGAGAGACCACTTTATCAAACGTATCATCATTAGTTGTCCAGTCTTGGAAGAAAATTTGACCAGTCACTAGGTTAATACGACTCCAACGTTTGAAGTTTAGAGTTTCAACCACATCATCCTTAGCTTTGCTTCCATCTTCGTAAACGTAATGGATAGTACGGCTAACACTTTCCTTGTTATCCAAGTTTTCAACTGTTCCTGGCCAACGTGGGCTATCTGGTTGTCCTGGATTGACTGGAGTGTTGGGTTGTGGAGTTGGGTTATCCGGGTTAACCGGTTCAACACGTTCTGAAAGGGTTACAGTGTAGACTTGGTCACGTGCTGTATCGTAGTCATAAACCTTCGCACCACCTGATGTGAATTCATCGCTGACAAGGTTATAGCCTTGTTTCTTGAATTCTGTGATTTGACTTGTTGTGCTGTAGGCAATGGCTTCACCTGACTTACCTGTCACTTCATCTGTTGTGAGAACGCGGTTACCGTTAGTACTTACATAACGGATAACAGCTTTTTGGGCATCCTTACGATAAGTAACTGTTTCAACACTGTCTTGATCTTTAGCCTTCACTCCACTTACAGCTGGGATTTCTGATTTATCCGCTGTATAACCTGCGATGGTTGGAGAGACCACTTTATCAAACGTATCATCATTAGTTGTCCAGTCTTGGAAGAAAATTTGACCAGTCACTAGGTTAATACGACTCCAACGTTTAAAGTTCAGTGTTTCAACCACATCATCCTTAGCCTTGCTTCCATCTTCGTAAACGTAATGGATAGTACGGCTAACACTTTCCTTGTTATCCAAGTTTTCAACGGTTCCTGGCCAACGTGGGCTATCTGGTTGTCCTGGATCGACTGGTGTGTTGGGTTGTGGAGTTGGGTTATCTGGGTTAACTGGTTCAACACGTTCTGAAAGGGTTACAGTGTAGACTTGGTCACGTGCTGTATCGTAGTCATAAACCTTCGCACCACCTGCTGTGAATTCATCGCTGACAAGGTTATAGCCTTGTTTCTTGAATTCTGTGATTTGACTTGCAGTGCTGTAGGCAATGGCTTCACCTGACTTACCTGTCACTTCATCTGTTGTGAGAACGCGGTTACCGTTAGTACTTACATAACGGATAACAGCTTTTTGATTTTCTTTTTCAATGACTACATTAGAATCTTTACCAACAGCATCTAAATCACTATCATCGTTTGGATCAATAGTTTTAGTTTCTGCATCATATCCGCGAATAGATTGGTTGTCACTAATTTTCCAACCAACTGGTGCTTGAGGAATTTCAGTAACATCTGCTCTTGTTGTGTCATTAAAATCGTTTTTATATTGTCGACGAATAGCATCTTCTTTATTCTCGACTACCTCACCATTTGAATTGATGTAATGTCCATCTTTGTCAACTAAATTGATATAACCTAAGTCTTTATACCAAACGTTGACAACTGTTTCATTTATATAGTCTGGGTTAACTGTTAACTCATCAACACTCTTGGCATCTGCGTAGAAACCTGGATTGACCGGTGTCATAACTTTCTTGAAAGTATAATCCAAATCTCCGATAGCACGTTTCCGACGACGCGAACTACCTTGTGCTGCATGAGCCTCAATAGCACTCTTTAATCTCAAGCTCGCTTCTTGATCTAACGGAATATTCCATCCGCCTTTTATATTTGCCTTTGCATCTTCAACTCGAAGTCCCTTTACAGGTTTTAAGGCAGTTTTATCTTTTTCTACTGACTCTTTATCTACTTCAGAAGTTTTTTCAGCCACCTTTGATTCTGTATTTTTCTTTTCAGCAGATTCAATTTTGCTCACTACTTCAATTTTATCAGCAACTTTAGTTGTAGTTGTCCCTCTAAGTTCCAAAGCGATAACTGCTGCTTGAAGATCAGACTCAGCTTGAGATAATTCTGACTCTGCCACATCTGCTTTATTTAATAATCCTTTAGCAGATTGGATACTAGTTTGAAGGCGTTTTACACTGTCTTCAGTGTATAACTTAAGCTCCAATTTTTCTGCGCGCGAAAGAGCCGTTAACAATTTTGACTTGTCAACAGCATCTTGATGACTTGCTTCTACTTTTTTGTCTTTTGCTTCTTCAACTTTTTCTGCTGGTTTAGTAGCTTCTTCAGTTTTAGCTGGAGTAGTTTCTACTGGGTTAGCAACAGTTGGAGCTGCATAAGTTGTTTCTTTTTTAGGTGTAGAAACTTCTGCTGGTTTAGTAGCTTCATCTACCTTATCAACAGAGACACTGTTAGTAGCTTCTGGGTTATGTTCTTCTGCTTGTACTGCTTGCGCATTGGCAGCAGTTCCCAAGACTAAGGCCGTCCCGAGCAAGACACTCGCTGCACCAAAGTGATACTTACGAATAGAGTATCTTTGTTGCAAGCTATACCAGTCAAATGATTTTTTATGTGAATGTTTCATTGTGAACTCCTAGATAGTATTTTATAGTTCTCACTCTACAACTATTTGATATATAAATCAATATTTTCTATGTAATTAATATATTCTCTTTTTGTACCTAAAAGCCACTTATATTATTCTAATTTTTCTGACTAATTCAGACACTTTTTCTACTCCAACATTTTTGTACACTTTAGACAATAATATGATATAATGAAATTTAGAGGAAATTACCTACATGCGCAACCTTTTATCCACAAAAGCTCAAAGACAACTACGCTTAATGGAGATCTTAATCCAGAATCGTAATTGGATGAGATTACATGAACTCGCTGACAATTTAGGATGTACAGAACGAATTCTAAAAAGTGATTTAAATGAATTACGTACCGCCTTTCCAACTATCGATATCCAATCTTCTATTAACGGAATTATGATAGATTTAGATATGCAGACTAGCGTGGAAGATGTATATCAACATTTTCTTGCCCATTCCCAATCTTTTCAATTACTAGAGTATATGTTCTTCAATGAGGGGTTACCTATTTATCGAACGATAGAAAATCTTCACTCTAGTAATGCCAACCTCTATCGATTGGGCAGAAATATTACAAAAACTCTGTCAACTCAATTCCAAATTGAACTATCATTTACTCCATCCGAAATACGTGGCAATGAAATCGATATTCGCTATTTTTTTGCCCAATATTTTTCTGAGCGCTATTATTTCCTAGACTGGCCTTTTCCTGACCTTCCTGAAGAGGATTTAACAGAGTTTGCTGATTTCTTCTATAAAATCACGAATTACCCGATGCACTTTTCAATTTATAGAATGTATAAATTGATGCTGGCTATCAGTATCCACCGCATCAAAAATGGTCATTTTATCGACTTACCCAATCATTTCTATGATGAATACTATCCTATATTGGAAAGTATTCCAAACTTTGAGGAGTTACTTGCCCATTTTTCTGAAAAATTGGGACTGGAAATCACTCCAGATATCATCGCACAAATTTTTATATCCTTTATTCAAAACAATCTTTTCTTAGATCCTCAAGAATTCTTCAACTCTTTAGAAGATAACAGTGAAGCAAGATACTCTTACCAATTACTTAGTCAAATATTAGAACGCCTAGCAAAACAATATAAGATTACTTTTACTAACCACGATGAGCTTATTTGGCATTTACACAACACTGCTTTCTTTGAAAGACAGGAAATCTTTTCTACCCCAATCTTATTTGAACAAAAAGCATTGACGATTAAAAAATTTGAAGTTTACTTCCCAGACTTTATGGGAAGTGCACGTCAAGAACTGGCCCAATATCGTCAGGCAATTGGACAGCATGACCATCCTGAACAGTTGGAACACTTGATGTACACCATCTTAACCCATGCTGAAAACCTCTCTACTCAGTTGTTAGAAAATCGACCACCTATCAAGGTTTTGATTATCAGTAATTTTGACCATGCTATATCCCTTACCTTTGTTGATATGCTTTCCTACTACTGTAATAACCGCTTTACCTTCGATACTTGGGATGAATTGGAAACGAGTCCTGAGATTTTAAATCAGACAGGTTATGATATCATCGTGTCTAATTTCTATATTCCAGGAATTACCAAGAAGTTTATTTGTCAAAATCATCTGTCAATAATGGATTTGGTTAATCATCTTAATACTTTATCAAATGAGATTCATTTGTCCAATACTTTATAAGCTAGAAAAAAGTCAGCATAATCCTGCTGACTTTTTCTCTTATCTGATTTCTAAACTTCCTTAACAAAAACCAATTCCTGTGGTTGTGACAAATCTTCTCGGTAGGCAAATCCGGCAAAGTTCAAGCGACGTGCTTCCTCCACAGTTTGTACTTGATTTTCTATTAGAGATGTTAGGAAGGCACCACGCGCTTTCTTGGAAATGGTTGAGTGAATCTTCAGCTGACCACCTCTATCCTCCATGAATTTGAAGGTCACCATTTTTTCTCTGATTTCCTTAGAAAACACAGTCTCAAACTCGGACGACAAGAGAGAAAAAATCATTTCTTCCTGCTTCACAGCTTCATCATAGGCTGCCTTCCAATGGCTCTTCAAAGTCTTACCAGCGACTTTTAACTTCATCAAAAAGTCCAAACGGTGAGGGGCCATAGGTGACAAGGCTGGAACAACACCGTACAAGGCCGAGGTAATGAAGACATGATTTTCAAGATAGGCTTGTTCTGCCTCGTCCAGTTTGTCTCGCTTGATATGACGGTACATAAGCCCATCAAAAAGTTTCAAGGCTGGATAGTGTTGAGCAGTTTGTTTTTTTAAAGTTTGGATATTTTGAAATTCTGCCACAGCTTTCTCGGCTGAAACTTTGTAAAAACTCTCCAATTGACTAACAGAATAGAGAGCCAAGGCATCCAGCACAGCCTGACTTTCTGGTTTTAAAGGAGTGGCTTCAATACTTGGCAAGTCTGTGTTCATTTCTTTTGCTGTTGGGATTAAAATTTTCATATTGATAGTGTAGCATATTTTTTTGCCACTACCAAGGAATTCATCTGAAAAGAGACTGGGAAAAAGGCATTAAAATTAAAAAATGCATAGTATCAGGAATTGAGAAATCTTGATACCATGCGTTTTATGATGGAAAGATTTACTTCATTTTTTCCTGAAATTGAGGTTTTGCCCAGCCTCTCCTCTTACTGTACTTTAAAGGTCTTGAGATAGTTGTCTTTTCCTACTTGACCTTCGAAGGTTTTACCATTTTCAAGGTAAGGAAGGTCATCTGAGACTGAGGCTTTGACTTTGTATATCTTGCCATCAACTTTAAAGAAATATACGGTGTCGCCCTTGATAACAGCTGATTTGAGGTCTGCCACCACACCCTTAATGCTTTCTGTTGTTTCATTATCAATTTCAAGGTCGTTTTTATTGGCGTACTTGCTGAGCAGTTCTTCCACTGTCGTAGCTACGATAACATTTTGGTACTCGACTGCATCAACCAAGGCGTACTCTTTGACCAAACCAGCATTGTCCTTCAAGCCCATGATGTAGAGAGGCTTGTCATTGAGGTTGATGAGGATTGGGAAGGTTGCCTTGTAGGATTTCTCCTGAACAGCACCTTCGGCTGATTCACGGGCTGATTCTTCGGTCGCAGAAGCCAAGCTGTACTTAGTGATTTCTCCTGTTCGCATATTTTCTAGGATAAAACCAAGATTACTTTCATCTGCATTGGCCGACGTCACACCTGTGTAGAGATAGATGTCATTGCCGATAGACAAGTAATTATAGCCCTTGGTAGTCTGGGTCACGTTTTTCTTGGAAATCATAGCATTCCAGAAACCGTCCTTGTACTTGCCGTTGTAGTTGATTTGCTCAATGGTTTCCTCAGCTGGATAGACCCTGTCTACCCATTCTGGGACTTCTGATAAGCTGTATTCCTTGGTTTCTCCATTTGTAGCATCCAAGATAATGACTGAAACAGGACGAGGAACCGCAAGTCCAAATTGCTTTTGGTAAACCGTTGCTACATAGAAAGGATTACCCTCATCGTCCACCTCAAAAGATGGAGTCTTGAAGATTTTAGTTGGGTACTTCAAGCGCAGGTGACGTTTGACGTCACGGTTAAAATACTCCGAGTCAGAATACTTGATTGGTGTCTTCAAGTCCACCAAGTCCGCATTCCCGGTTACCATGTCCACCTTAATATACTCGCCGATTCCCTTGGCCTGATTGTTAAACCATTTGATAGGGTCTGCGTATTCTAGTGGCGTAACTCGATAAGGTTTCCCATCAATCGTTAGTTGAGTATAGGTATCTGCCGCTACGTACTGCGACACCTTATCTGTTAGGGAACCCAAGTAGCGGTCACCAATTTTTTCAGCAGTACTTCTATCTAAAATAGGAACCTTACTGGTGTCAGTCTTAGGAAATTCAGTAAACTCTTTTTCCGTAACCGTGACCACATTGGCATAATTTTTAGCCTGAAAAATGCTGGAAGTCAGCAAGGAAACCAAGGCTGCTAAGAGAAGAATTCCTCCAATAGAAGCTAAAAGAATTTTCCCTAACCGATTGATTTTGAACCCCTCAAGATTTAAGGCAGCTTCCGCCTTGCCATGGCGCACATGAACCGTTTTGACAAGGTTTATCCCCTTGCCAAAGCCAAATAAGATTGCTACAACCAGCAAATGCCCACAGAGGAAAAAGAGAAATTCCCAGCTGGTCAGGTTAAGAGGCGGTAAAAAGATATACCAGGTCGTTGCGATAAAAATAAGTTCAAAGACTATTCGTTTCATTTGCGTTCCTCCTAAATGATTCGTCCTTCCAAGTGATCCAGTTCATGCTGGCAAATCTGGGCTGGGAAACCTGTCAAAGTAATGGTCTGTTCCTGCCACTTGCTGTCACGATAGGCAACCCTTATAGTTTCATAACGCCTAGTAGGTCTCACACCTACCAAGGATAAACAACCTTCCTCTGTCTCATAAGATCCTTCAGAGGACAGGAGCACTGGGTTAAACATGACCATAGGAACCAAGCCCAGATTAAAAATAATCACGCGCTTCTGCACCCCAATCATATTGGCAGCCAGACCGACACAAGTCTCACGATTTGCTAAAAGCGTATCCTGCAAATCTTTGGCAAGATAAAGGTCTTCCTGACTTGCCGGCTGAGATACCTGAGATAAAAACAAAATATCCTTCACAATTTTCTTCTCCACTTCCTCACACTCCTCTTGCTTTTTACTATATTATAGCAATTATAGCACAAAAGCCGATAACTGCAAGCCCTTTCCCTCAACTGTAGTAAAAAGCCATCCGAAGATGACTTTTTTTAAATCGCATTCTTGTCAAAGCCGAGTTTACGTTGAATAAACTTAACAATTTCGACGATAATAATCATTGAGAAGCTTCCAGCCATAACAATTCCCCATTGTGACAAGTCTAATTTGGTTACGTGGAAGATTCCTTCAAGCGGTTCTACGACAATTGTTGCCATAAGAAGGATGAAGGATACCAAGATGGACCAGTTAAAGGTCTTAGACTTGAATGGACCAACTGTCAAGATGGATTGGTAAACAGATTTCACATTGTAGGCATGGAAGAGCTGAATCAAACCAAGGGTTGCAAAGGCCATAGTTAGGGCATCTGCATGAATGGCATGATTGTCACCCACATGAACTGGGTAAGCAATCGCAAGTCCATAAACACTCATAACAATAGCTGCTTGGAGTACACCTTGATAGATGATAGAACTCAAAACACCACCTGAGAAGAAGCTTGCCTTGCGTCCACGTGGTTTATGGTTCATGACACCTGGCTCAGCAGGTTCAACACCAAGAGCGATAGCTGGGAAGGTATCTGTTACCAAGTTGATCCACAAAAGATGAACTGGTTGCAAGACATCCCAACCAAACAAGGTTGATAGGAAGATGGTTAATACTTCAGCAGTATTGGCAGAAAGTAGGTACTGGATAGTCTTTTGAATGTTTGAGAAGACCTTACGTCCTTCTTCAACTGCAACAATAATAGTCGCAAAGTTATCATCTGCAAGAATCATGTCAGAAGCCCCCTTAGAAACCTCTGTACCAGTGATTCCCATACCGATACCGATATCGGCTGTTTTCAGAGCTGGCGCATCATTGACACCATCACCTGTCATGGCAACGACTTTACCTTGTTTTTGCCAAGCCTTCACGATACGAACCTTGTGTTCTGGAGACACACGGGCATAAACAGAGTATTGACCAACAACTTTTTCAAAGTCTTCATCAGATAGTTCGTTGAGTTCAGCACCAGTTAAAACATGGCCTTCTGTATCATTTGCATCGATGATTCCCAAACGTTTGGCAATAGCTTCTGCAGTATCTTGGTGGTCACCTGTAATCATGATTGGACGGATTCCAGCTTCCTTAGCCACACGAACAGCCTCAGCTGCCTCAGGACGTTCAGGGTCAATCATTCCAATCAAACCAGTAAAGATTAAATCATTTTCAAGCTCTTCAGAAGTCAGGTTTTCTGGAATGCTGTCAATAATCTTATAAGCACCTGCGAGGACACGCAAGGCTTGGTGAGCCATTTCAGAGTTGTTTGTGTGAATGAGGTTTGTAACCTTCTCGTCAATCGGAGCAATATCCCCAGCCTTATCACGAAGAACACAACGTTTCAAGAGTTGGTCTGGGGCACCCTTGACCGCTACAAGGAATTTACCATCTGGCAATGGGTGAACCGTTGACATGAGCTTACGGTCAGAGTCAAATGGCAACTCAGCCACACGAGGATATTTCTCTAAAAATCCTTTCACATCGTAGCCCTTGTCCAAGGCATATTGGATAAAGGCTGTTTCGGTTGGATCTCCGATCAGGTTTCCTTCTGCATCAATCTTGGTATCATTAGCCAAAACTACAGAACGAAGAAGAGGCATGTCCAAGCCGAGTTCAATGTCATCAGCAGAGTCATGTAGGACTGCATCATAGAAGACTTTTTCGACGGTCATCTTGTTCATGGTAAGCGTACCAGTCTTATCAGAAGCGATGATTTCAGTTGAACCAAGCGTTTCTACAGCTGGCAACTTACGAACGATAGAGTTTCGTTTGGCCAAAACTTGAGTACCAAGGGCAAGAACGATGGTCACGATAGCAGGAAGTCCTTCTGGGATGGCTGCAACGGCAAGCGCAACAGAGGTCATCAACTCACCAAGTGGATTTTTCCCTTGAATGAAGACACCCACTACAAAAGTAACAAGGGCAATGACCAAGATAGCATAGGTCAAGACCTTAGAAAGGTTATTCAAGTTTTGTTTAAGTGGTGTATCCGTCTCATCCGCATCTTGGAGCATACCTGCGATGTGACCAACTTCAGTGTACATCCCTGTATTGATAACAACACCAAGACCACGACCATAAGTCACATTTGAGTTTTGGAAGGCCATATTGACACGGTCACCAATACCAGCATCTGCAGCAAGTTCAACTGTCAAGTCTTTTTCGACTGGCACAGACTCACCTGTAAGAGCTGCTTCTTCAATTTTAAGAGAGTTGGCTTCAATCAAACGTAGGTCTGCAGGTACTACATCACCTGCTTCAAGGGAAACAATATCTCCTGGAACCAATTCTTTAGAGTCAATCTCCGCCATATGCCCATCACGAAGAACGCGGGCAGCTGGACTAGACATGGATTTGAGAGCTTCGATCGCTTCTTCGGCTTTTCCTTCTTGGTAAACACCAAAGGCAGCATTGATGATTACCACGGCTAAGATGATAATGGCATCTGCGATATCTTCCCCACCAGAAGTCACGACTGACAAGATTGCTGCCGCAACTAGGATGATAATCATCAAATCCTTAAATTGCTCGATGAATTTGACCAGAATTGATCGTTTCTCGCCTTCTTCGAGTTCATTGTGGCCAAATTCTGCAAGGCGCTTTTCCGCCTCACTTGATGACAAACCTTGCTCGGTCGCATCCACAGCCTTCAAGACCTCTTCAGGACTCTGAGTGTAAAACGCTTGGCGTTTTTGTTCTTTTGACATGTGTCTCCTCCTTGACATTGTGTGCAAAACAGACTCTCTTTTCCCTCATCGCATCTTTTCACGACAAACAAAAAGAGACCTATTAATCATAACAAGTCTCGCTGTTTAAGATAGTGCCGGAAAGCATACTTTTCAGTATAAAATTCGGAATGACGACACTATCACAGGTTTCTGCCAGCTACTCCCTTGAGTAGTACTATTATACCAAATTTTGAAAAGTTTTCAAAGAGTAAAAAATGACTTATTTGAATTTTCCCTTGAAAACCAGTATAATGGTAGAATGCTATATGACTAGAAAGGAAGTTGAATGAAGCAATCTATCTCAAATCTCAAGTTAGCTGAGCGTGGGGCCATTATCAGTATTTCGACCTATTTGATCTTGTCTGCAGCGAAATTAGCAACTGGGCACCTCCTCCATTCATCCAGTTTGGTGGCCGATGGTTTTAACAACGTGTCGGACATCATTGGAAATGTGGCCCTCTTGATTGGAATCCGGATGGCACGCCAGCCTGCTGACCGAGACCACCGTTTTGGCCACTGGAAGATTGAAGATTTGGCTAGCTTGGTCACTTCTATCATCATGTTTTATGTTGGCTTTGATGTACTAAGGGATACCATTCAAAAGATTCTCAGTCGTGAAGAAACAGTCATTGACCCTCTGGGTGCAACTCTGGGAATCATTTCTGCAACGATTATGTTTCTAGTTTATCTCTACAATACTCGCCTCAGTAAGAAATCCAACTCCAAGGCACTGAAGGCTGCCGCCAAGGACAATCTTTCTGATGCTGTCACCTCACTTGGTACTACCATTGCCATCCTGGCTAGCAGTTTCAATTATCCCATTGTGGATAAACTGGTTGCCATTATCATCACTTTCTTTATCTTGAAAACTGCCTATGATATCTTCATCGAGTCTTCCTTTAGCCTTTCGGATGGCTTTGATGACCGTCTGCTCGAGGACTACCAAAAGGCTATCATGGAAATTCCCAAAATCAGCAAGGTTAAGTCGCAAAGAGGTCGCACCTACGGTAGCAACATCTACCTGGATATTACGCTAGAGATGAACCCTGACCTGTCTGTTTTTGAAAGCCATGAAATTGCGGATCAGGTCGAGTCTATGCTGGAAGAACGTTTTGGAGTCTTTGATACCGATGTCCATATTGAGCCAGCACCTATCCCTGAGGATGAGATTTTAGACAATGTCTACAAAAAATTGCTGATGCGCGAACAATTGATTGATCAGGGAAATCAACTGGAAGAACTCTTGGCTGACGATTTTGTCTATATTCGTCAAGACGGAAATCAGATGGATAAAGAGGCCTATAAAGCCGAAAAAGACTTGAATTCAGCTATCAAGGATATCCAGATTACTTCCATCAGTCAGAAGACCAAACTCATCTGCTATGAGTTAGATGGTATCGTCCATACCAGTATCTGGCGTCGCCACGAAACTTGGCAAAATATCTTTCATCAAGAAACTAAAAAAGAATAGAGAAATCCTGTCATGAGACGGGATTTTTCTATTCTTCTAGCTATCAAAGTCACTTAGATACTCATAGCGTTCGTATTTTTCAAGGAGTGCTTCGTTTTTCTCATCCAGTTCTTTTTGAAGAGTAGACAACTTACCAAAGTCAGAGCCGTTGGCCTGCATTTCCTCTTCAATAGCAGCGATACGATTTTCCAAGGCTTCAATATCACCTTCAATGCTTGCCCACTCCTGCTTTTCTTGATAGGTCATGCGTTTCTTGTCTTCACGAAACTTGACCACTTTCTCCTTTTCAGCCTTTTGTACTTGATTGGCCATCTCTGTTTCAAAGGCTTTTTCATCTAGGTAGTCGGTATAATGACCAAAGAATGGACGAATCTTGCCATCTTCAAAAGCCAGAATCTTGGTCGCTACCTTATCCAAGAAATAGCGGTCGTGACTAACAGTCAAAACTGGACCAGCAAAGCCTTGCAAGAAATTCTCCAAAACTGTCAAGGTCGCAATATCTAGATCATTTGTCGGTTCGTCCAAGAGAAGAACATTTGGTTTTTCCAAGAGCAGTTTGAGGAGATAAAGACGTTTTTTCTCTCCCCCAGACAATTTCT
Source organism: Streptococcus sp. UMB1203 (assembly GCF_030217725.1). GTDB lineage: Bacteria > Bacillota > Bacilli > Lactobacillales > Streptococcaceae > Streptococcus. Next base: position 12,558 of record NZ_JASOOK010000022.1, read on the forward strand.
CAATCAAGGTTCCATGCGTCGAACGTGGGAAAAGAAACTGCTCCAGCAGCTCTGCAATAGAAGTCGTAGAACCACCGCTGGTCTTGACCTCTTCTGCCACTTCCTGCAAGTAATTGATCACGCGCTTGCTTTCATCCAAGCCCTCAATTTGCTGAGAGAAATAGGCGATACGAACAGTTTCCCCAATCACAACTTGTCCTGCTGTCGGCTCAAGAATGCCTGCAATCAAGTTAAGGAGAGTTGATTTCCCAACACCGTTGTCCCCAACGATTCCAATACGATCTTTAGCCTGCACCAAGAGATTAAAATCTTGCAAAATTATCTTGTCATCATAAGCAAAGCAAACATCCTGAAACTCGATGACTTTCTTCCCAATCCGACTGGTTTCAAAGTTCATGGTCAAGTCTGTCTCAGCACTACTGCCTGAAACTTCCTTTTTCAAGTCATGGAAACGATTGATACGAGCCTGCTGCTTGGTCGCACGCGCCTGCGGTTGTCTGCGCATCCAGGCCAATTCTTGCTTATAAAGTTGTTCCTTTTTATGAAGTAGAGCCGCGTCGCGCTCATCCTGTTCCGCCTTTAGGCGAACATAGTCCTGGTAATTTCCCTGGTACTCGGTCAAACCTGCGCGATCCAACTCGAAAATACGTGTTGACAAAGCGTCTAGGAAATAACGATCGTGGGTGATAAAAAGGACGGTCTTCTTGGAATTTTTTAAAAAGAGGGTCAGCCACTCAATAGTCGCAATGTCCAGATGGTTGGTCGGCTCATCCAAAAGCAAAAGGTCGTGATTACCAAGTAAGACTTGTGCCAACTGAACCCGTCTTCTCAGACCACCTGACAATTCCCCAACAGGAGTAGATAAGTCCTGAATCCCCAGCTTGCAGAGAACAGTCTTAACCTGACTCTCAATTTCCCAAGCTTGAAGAGAATCCATCTCAGCCATGACCCGTTCCAAACGAGCCTGCTTGTCCTCACTGTAGTTGAGCATAATCAACTCATATTCACGAATGAGCTGGATTTCCTTGAGGTCGCTGGAGAGGACCGTATCCAAAACCGTCTTGCTATCATCAAAATCAGGGTCCTGAGTCAAGTAACCAATCTGGTAATCATTCTTAGCCGAAAAGGGACTGACATCCCCATCAAAGCCAGAAACACCAGATAGAACATCTAAAAGGGTGGTCTTGCCAGTCCCATTAACACCGATTAGACCGATTCTGTCTAGGTCATGGATAATAAAGGAAATATCCTTAAAAACGGTCTTGTCACCGACGGATTTACTTAGTTTTTCAACGATAAAATCACTCATTTTTTCTCCCTCAGATAAGCATGGATGGCTTGACGGTCATTTTCCAATTCTCCATCGACAATGGCATATTCAATCTCTGTTAAAATCTCTCCCAAGTCTGGGCCCGGCTGATAACCATATTCCTTGATCAAAATGCCACCGTTAATCTGAATTTCTTTCTTATCATGAATGGTCAAGCTCTGGTAGGTTTCAGTGATGGCTTGTGGGTTGACTTCTTTTCCTTGGGCCTGACGAAGATTTTCAGACTGTAAAAGTAAATCCAAGTCAAAGCGATAACAATCGCGCTTGCTCAATTCTCCCTTTTCACGCAAGGCCAAAATAGTCAGCAAATCCTGAACTTGCTTGGCAAATTGACGTGAGGTCTTCCAAGCCTTCAAAAATGGCTGCGCATTTTCAATCTCCAAAGCCCACAGTAGAGCTGCCCAGGCTTGTTCAGAGGATTCAAAAGTAAAATCAGTCTCTAAATCAAACAGTCTATTAAGCTCGTCCTGGCTAGATGCCATATCAGGGAGATAGTCATAAGCTTGACTCTCAATCATGGAAGCCAAACCCCTTCTCCAAAATGGAGCCAGCAAGAGTTTATCAAACTCAACGAAGGTACGCTCCACAGAAATTTTCTCCAAAAGTGGCGTCAAAATTTTCATAGCTTTAAATGTTTCTGACTCAAGTTCGAAGCCAAGACTAGCCTGAAAACGAAAACCACGCATAATCCGCAAAGCATCTTCGTTGAAACGCTCACTAGCCACTCCAACTGCTCGTAAGACTTGCTTTTCCAAATCTTCTAAACCATGGAACAAGTCAATGATTTCTCCTGTCTCGTCCAAAGCAAAGGCATTGACTGTAAAATCACGGCGCTTGAGGTCTTCTTCTAGCGAACGCACAAATGAAACCGCACTGGGTCTGCGATAGTCCACATAAACATCCTCTGTCCGAAAGGTGGTTACCTCATACTCCTCGTCGCCATCTAGTACCAAGACGGTTCCATGCTCGATTCCGATATCGGCTGTTCGCGGAAAAATCTGCTTGGTCTCCTCTGGATAAGAAGACGTCGCAATATCCACATCATGGATGGGACGATTGAGAAGGGCATCTCGAACAGAACCCCCAACAAAATAGGCCTCAAAACCTGCTTCTTTAATTTTTTCTAATACTGGTAAAGCCTTCTGAAATTCAGAAGGCATTTGCGTTAATCTCATAATAAGTGTTCTAATCCATAGACAAGCTCATGACGCTTGACAACTTCTTTAATTCCCAAATTCACCCCTGTCATGAAGGAGCTGCGATCATAGGAGTCATGACGGAGGGTCAATCCTTCTCCTTGATTGCCAAAGATGACTTCCTGATGGGCTACCAAGCCTGGCAAACGAACTGAATGAATACGCATGCCATCAAAGTCAGCACCACGGGCACCTGCAATCAATTCTTCCTCATCAGGTGCACCTTGCTGGGTAAACTCTCGAACTTCTGCCATTAACTCAGCTGTTTTAATAGCTGTCCCACTCGGAGCATCCTTTTTCTTGTCATGATGGAGCTCGATAATCTCCACATTTGGGAAATATTTGGCAGCCTGCGTCGCAAATTGCATAAGCAAGACAGCACCCAAGGCAAAGTTTGGAGCAATTAAACCACCCAAGTCTTGGGCACGGGAAAATTCTTTTAACTCTGCAATTTCTTCACTAGTAAAGCCTGTTGTTCCAACTACTGGAGCAAAGCCATTTTCAAGAGCAAAGCGTGTATTTTCATAGGCAACAGCTGGTGTAGTAAAGTCTACCCAGACATCCGCTTCAAAACCAGCTAAATCAGCCTTATCCTTGAAAACAGGAATTCCCTGCCATTCTGACTCAGACTCAAAAGGATCCAAAACTGCTACCAAGTCCAAGTCTGGATCAGCCAAGACCATCTGACAAGCAGCCTGGCCCATCTTTCCCTTAAAACCAGCAATAATTACTCGAATACTCATCTCTACTCCTGTCTAAGATACAAAGCCTGTAGGAACACAAAGTGAAAATAGAAGTTCTGATCAAGAAGTGTCTACTCCTTGGAAAATCTATCTTTTTCACACAGGGTTCCAGGCGTGTTCAATTTCTAAGATACAAGATTTCTTAACTAGCTTAAAAGCGTCAACTAAATCACTGGAATATAACCCAGAGCAATACTTCCTGCACCTAGGTGTGTTCCAATGACACTACCAAATGTAGCAAGTGAAATATCCGTACCCACTTCAGAATCTAGCAAATGCTGACGCAATTCTTCAGCCTTTTCAGGAGCATTTCCGTGAATGACAATGATACGGTATTGGCCTGAAGCTGTGGCTTCCTTGATAATCTCAATTAAGCGCTTGGTTGCTTTCTTTTCAGTACGAACTTTTTCGTAAACTTCAATCACACCTTGGTCGTTGAAATAAAGAATTGGCTTAATGCTTAGCAGATTGCCCAAAATAGCAGCACCATTTGAAAGGCGTCCACCTTTCACCAAGTGGTCCAAGTCATCCACCATGATGAAAGCAGATGTGTGACTAATCTGAATAGCTAGCTTATCCTGAATAATAGCAAAATCATCGCCCTGTTCTAGCCAGTTAAAGACGCTTTCAACCATTATACCTAGCGGGGCACTGGTAATCAAAGTGTCTGGAAAAGCAATGGTTAAGCCTTCATAATCACCCACCATATACTGGATATTTTGGTAAAAACCTGAAATTCCAGAAGATAGGAAAAGCCCCAAAGCATGGGTATAGCCTTGTTCTTTGAGCGAAGTTAGAATCTCATCTAACTTGGCAATACTTGGTTGACTGGTCTTAGGCAATTCAGAAGCCTGAGCCATTTTTTGGTAAAATTCCTCAGCAGTCAGATTGATACCTTCGACATACTCCTCACCATCAATATTGACAGGAATATCCAAGACATATAAATCTTCTCTTTGCAAGGTCTCTGCACTGAGATAGGCAGAGGAATCTGTGATAACAGCTAATTTCATATTAGAACTCCAAATTGATTCCTGGTAAGTCTAATGCAATTTCAGTTACTTCGTAAGTCAAACGGTTGAGCATGTTCAAACATGGACGAGCCAAGGTTTCCACTTCTTCTTGGTTCAATTCACTTGGTTCATTAACAATACGACCGTCAATGTGGTTTACCTGTGAAATAGTTCCACTAACGACAAACTTATCAAATACAATCATAAAGCTCAAAATAACAATCAAGGAAGTCACTTGATTTTCTTGGTCATGTTGGAGTAATTGGAAGTTCACATCCACCTTAGTTTCAGGAGCTCCATTTTCATTTTCCCATTCAAAATTACGCGCATCAAAATGATACTGACTAACAAATTCTTGTTCACGTTTAAGATTCATGTCTCTCTCCCTCAGCTACAATATTATATGCTATTGTACCATAATTTTTTATTTTCATCTAGTTTTCTAGGATTTAGTCAATCCCGATTTCAGCTCGAACTACGTCTGCGATAGTATCAACATAGTAGTCCACTTCTTCTGTTGTAGGCGCTTCTGCCATAACACGCAAGAGGGGCTCTGTTCCACTTGGGCGAACAAGGATACGGCCATTCCCTGCCATTTCTTCTTCCATCTTCTCGATGATAGCCTTAATAGCTGGCACTTCCATAGCCTTTTCCTTCATAGCATTTTCCACTCGGATATTGACTAATTTTTGTGGATAGATGGTTACTTCTGCTGCCAACTCTGACAAGCTCTTACCAGTTTCCTTCATGATTTTTGTCAATTGGACAGCTGATAATTGACCATCACCTGTTGTATTGTAGTCCATCAAGATGACGTGACCAGACTGTTCACCACCAAGGTTGTAACCCGATTTTCGCATTTCTTCCACAACATAGCGGTCACCAACTGCAGTAACTGCCTTGTTAATACCTTCACGGTCCAAGGCCTTGTGGAAACCAAGGTTAGACATAACGGTTGTCACGATTGTATTTTGAGCCAGTTGTCCTTTTTCAGAAAGGTATTTCCCGATAATGTACATGATCTTGTCACCATCAACAATGTCGCCATTTTCATCAACAGCAATCAAACGGTCACTGTCTCCGTCAAAGGCTAAACCAATAGCTGAGCAACTTTCTTTGACCACTTCTTGAAGGGCTTCTGGGTGGGTTGAACCAACATTAAGGTTGATATTAAGACCGTCTGGTGTTTCCCCGATAACCGTCAATTGAGCGCCAAGGTCTGCAAAGATTTGACGGGCGCTTGTAGACGCTGCACCGTTTGCTGTGTCTAAGGAAACCTTCATTCCTTCAAGAGGAGTTCCAGTTGAAACAAGATAGCCTTCATACTTACGCAAGCCTTCTGGATAATCTACCAAGGTTCCTAAGCCTTCTGCACTTGGACGAGGAAGAGTATCTTCCGCAGCATCTAGCAAGGCTTCAATTTCTGCTTCTTTTTCATCGTCTAGTTTGAAGCCATCACCGCCAAAGAACTTAATTCCGTTATCAAGAGCTGGGTTGTGGCTAGCAGAAATCATGACACCGGCACTTGCCCCTTCAGTTTTAACCAAGTAAGCTACTGCTGGTGTTGCCAAAACGCCTAGTTTATATACGTGAATCCCCACAGACAGTAGACCTGCCACCAAGGCCGATTCTAGCATTTCTCCTGAAATACGTGTGTCACGCCCTACAAAGACTTTCGGTGCTTCCGTTTCATGTTGGCTAAGAACATAGCCTCCAAAACGACCTAGTTTGAAAGCCAATTCTGGTGTTAATTCTACGTTGGCTTCTCCACGGACTCCATCGGTCCCAAAATATTTACCCATTTTTATAAAATCCTTTTCTTATTATTTTATTAATTCGTTTTTGAACTAGTTGCTTTCGTTGACGAAGATGTCTCCGACGAACTACTTGAAGATGTCTCCGACGAACTACTTGTTGTTGAATTCGATGTACTTGAACTTGGTGCTACTGGTTTTGTAGTCACCTTCATTGTTGTGTCGAACGGAGTAATAACTGCCGGTAAGACAACACCATTGCGATCGATTGCCTGCAAAGGTACTGAACCACTGTAATTACCTGTTATGCGTTCGCTGGTTGGTAAAAGCGCAATAATACGATCAATTTTAGCTAGTGTTTCTTGGTCAGTTGTGACAGAAACTCGTTCGTTTGACACGGTTACACTATCAATTTGTAGCTTGGGATCAATCTGGCTTTGGTCAACTTGTGGCACAACAATCATCCCATCTCGCTTAACCTTCTTCCCAACTTTCACTGTAATCTTTTGAGGCGTTGCCACAGCGGTCAATCCACTTGGAAGATTTTCAATGCTCAAGGGGACTTCAATCGTTCCAACACTGGCATCTGTCAAATCCGCTGTAACCTTAAACTTACGAGTACTTTCCTGCATTTCGCTGGCTAAGGTCACACGATTAGCACCTGTCAGCACAACTGAAACTTCTGAAGCAAAACCACTAATAAAGTATTGACTATTATCATAATGAATATCGATAGGAACATTCGTTATCGTATTGGTGTAGGTCTCTGATTTGACCTGCCTTGCGGTATTGCTATTTTGAAAGTTGGTTGACGTTGCATAGATAAATAAGACACAAGCAAAAAAGAGAGAGGAGATAATATATAAGCTATTTTTTCTCATTTTTCCAACCTCCTAGCAAACGATCCCTGAAACTGGCTTTTTCCTCAACGGCTGGCAAAAGAATTCTTCTTAGCTCTGCTTCAAATTCTTCAATCGTCAAGGCATGCTTGAAGACCCCGTTGTAGGTAATAGAAATGCCACCTGTTTCCTCTGATACGATGAAGGTCAAGGCATCGGACACTTCCGATAAACCAATAGCCGCCCGGTGTCTGGTCCCAAATTCCTTGGAAATCCCTGTGCTTTCTGTTAAGGGTAGATAGGCCGAAGTAACTGCAATTCGATTTTCTCTGATAATCACAGCACCATCATGTAGGGGAGTGTTGGGGATAAAGATATTGATGAGGAGTTCAGCCGAAATATTGGCATCCAAGAGAATCCCTGTCGCAATGTATTCTTGCAAAGTCCGAACTCGTTGAATGGCAACCAAAGCACCGATCTTACGGGGACTCATGTATTCAACTGACTTAACAAAGGCACGAATCATTTTCTCTTCTGCACTAATTTGACTAGTAGAAAAGAAATCTGTCGCCCTTCCCAAACGTTCCAAACCAGTCCGAATCTCTGGAGAGAAGATAACAACCGCAGCAATAACCCCATAGGTGATAATCTGATTAATCAACCAAGAAATCGTTGTTAAACCAAGGATATTGGCCACAACCTGAGCTAATACAAAGATCAAGACCCCCCGCACCAAAATCATAATCTTGGTACCAGCTATCGCTTTTGTAAAACGATACAAAACATAGGTCACAATCAAAATATCAAACAGATTGATGGCAATACTCCAAGGACTAGAAAACAAGCTAGTCCAATATTGTAGGTTGGATAATTGTTGAAAGTTCATCTGCTGTCTCCTCTCTGTCCAAACACGTTCCTTTCTATTATACCATTTTTCTGTCATTTTTTTCCCTATCCTACTTCATTTTAAATTAAGGAAAAAATATGATAAAATAAACTGACTAGAAAAAACAAAGGAGAAACCATGTCTCAACTCTATGATATTACCATTGTAGGTGGTGGTCCTGTCGGGCTTTTTGCAGCCTTCTATGCCCATCTACGCCAAGCCAAGGTCCAAATCATCGACTCTCTTCCCCAACTCGGTGGACAACCTGCCATTCTCTATCCTGAAAAGGAAATTTTAGACGTACCGGGATTCCCAAACTTGACTGGAGAAGAGTTGACCAATCGCTTAATTGAACAACTAAACGGATTTGAAACCCCTATTCATCTCAATGAAACGGTTCTTGAGATTGAAAAACAAGAAGATGGCTTTGCCATCACAACTTCTAAAGGAAGTCACCTGTCTAAAACGGTTATCATTGCTATGGGTGGCGGTGCCTTTAAACCACGTCCTCTGGAACTGGAAGGCGTTGAGAGCTATGAAAATATCCACTACCACGTTTCCAACATCCAGCAATATGCTGGTAAGAAAGTAACGATTCTTGGTGGAGGAGACTCAGCTGTGGATTGGGCTTTGGCTTTTGAAAAAATTGCACCAACTACCCTTGTTCACCGCAGAGACAATTTCCGTGCCTTAGAGCATAGTGTCCAAGCCTTGCAAGAATCATCTGTAACTATCAAGACACCATTCGTCCCTAGCCAACTCCTTGGAGATGAAAAAACGCTCGATAAACTTGAAATCACAAAAGTAAAATCTGATGAAACAGAAACGATTGACCTAGACCACCTCTTTGTCAACTATGGTTTCAAATCTTCTGTCGGAAACCTCAAAAACTGGGGTCTGGACCTCAACCGCCACAAGATTATCGTCAACAGCAAACAGGAATCTAGCCAAGCTGGAATTTATGCTATTGGTGACTGCTGCTACTATGAAGGAAAGATTGATCTAATTGCGACAGGTCTTGGAGAAGCACCAACCGCTGTTAACAATGCCATCAACTACATCGACCCTGAACAAAAAGTACAACCAAAACACTCAACCAGTTTATAAGAAAAGAACCACGAGTCACATAGGATTCGTGGTTTTATAATTCATCGGCTAACTTGTTAGATCATATCTTTCCCTTCTTCTAGCACAAATAAAAATGCCTATCAAACTGATAAATCATGTGATATAATAGAAACGGCACATCTGCCTTAGAAGGGAGGTGGAGCCTATGGTAGATTACATCTTCACAAATATTATTCTACCCTTGGTGATCGGTATCGTCCTGATAGTCATCGAAAAATGGCTAAACAAGAAATAGCGACCAACCCACCTTTCTAGCGTAGACTAGAAAAAGCCCTTGCTTTTGTGGTTATCAGCAGGGGCTTTTTTGTAGTTATGGTAGACTACATCTTCACTTCTCCACTATTATCTCACATCCATCTTCAGTTGTCAAAAGAAATCTCTGACATGCTGAATTATAAATGCGCTATAATATTTACGGCACTTCTACACCGCCTACGAAAGGAAGTGAGATAGCCCATGATGGAATTAATACTCAAAACTATCATCGGACCAATTGTGGCCAGTGTTGTTCTTTGCTTAGTCAATATAGTAGATTGAAATAAGATGTGAACAAAAAGATTAGAAAAGTCAAATTACTTTCTATTAATATTTTAGCAACCATGACATACTAATGTAGATTCAATCTACTATAAATGGCTAAACAAGGACAAATAGTGTCAAAAAAGACCCCAAGCTTAATGTGGAAGTTAGCTCGGGGTCTTTTCTTAGTCCATGATATAGAACTAGTACTCAATTCCCCTTTATTATCTCACATACTCTATTCAATTGTCAAGAAACAGGTTGATATTTTATAAGTTAGCGATATCAGGCCATTAGAAAAATAGAATCAACCAATCACACTAATAATTCAAAGGAGGGATATCTTTATAACTCATCCGCTATCTTATTTATCTTTCTGAGTCTGTGGTTGACACCACTTTTGGTCAGAGGGGTGCTGAGGCTATCTGCTAACTGCTGAATAGAATAGTCTGGATGTTGAATCCGCAACTGCGCTACCTCCTGCAAATCTACTGGCAGATTTTCTAGGCCCATGATATCTTTGATTTTACTGATATTGTTGATGGTCTTCATACTAGCAGAAACTGTCCGAGCAATATTGGCCGTTTCGGCATTATTAGCCCGATTGAGGTCGTTACGGGTTTCTCGCAAAATCTTAACTCGCTCAAAATCATCACGCGCCTGCATGGCTCCGATTACTATAAGAAAGTCCATAATGTCTTCGGCTCGCTGGAGATAAGTCACAGCCCCCTTCTTGCGCTCAAGCACCTTGGCATCCAGTAAAAATTGCTGGAGAAGGGAGGCAAGACCTTGCGCGTGGTCCAGATAAACAGAACTGATTTCCAACTGGTACTTGCCAGACTCCGGATCACGAATACTTCCATTTGCCAAGAAAGCGCCACAAAGATAAGCACGACCGGCTTCCTCGTCTGATAAAATCTCCTCATCAATACCTGTTTCCAGACCAAAGAAGGAGTCTGCCAAGTGCAAATCACTCAGCAAGTCCTGCACCTTTTCATCCGTAAAAACGGTATAGACTCGATTCTTGCGAAGATTGCTCCGTTGGTGGTGGCGAATTTCCGATTTGATTTCATAAAAATGGAGAAAGGACTCATAGAGGTGACGGGCCAGCTTGGCATTTTCTGTCACGACAGACAAGATCAAGCCCGAAGTTGAGAGACCGATACTGCCAGACATCTTGATAATGGCAGATAATTCATGCCGGCTCAGATGGTGCTGACCTAGGATTTCTTCTTTTACTGCTACTGTGAAACTCATTTTCTCACCTGTATAATCCGCATCAACTCATCCACAATCAAATCCCCATCGTGGAAGGCACCACCATTTTCCAGACGAAGGAAATTAGATGAAATCACGCGTGGAACTTGCTTACAAAGACCAGCAAAATCATGTTCCACCTGGACCAAGTATTCATCAAAACGGTTGGAATTCATGTATTCCTGAGGCACTTTTTCGATATTCACCAAGACAGTATCGATAAAAGCTCGATCCAGATGACGATGCAAGACCTCCACATGGTCGCTATCTGTAAAGTGTTCCGTCTCCCCACGTTGGGTCATGATATTGCAGACATAGGCGATTTCTGCCTTGGTTTCCAAAAGCGCCTGCCCGATTTCCTTAATCACGATATTAGGTAAAATCGAGGTAAAGAGGGAACCAGGTCCGAGTACAATCATGTCACTTTCAAGAATGGTCTGCACCACTCGACGACTAGCCAGAGGTGTATCATCGTTGAGGGTATTGGTCACATAGACATGGTCAATCATGCCTGGATGGTCTGCAATATGGCTCTCTCCAGCTACCTCTGTCCCATCCTGGAAGACTGCATGCAAAGTCAAAGGATGGTCACTGGAAGGATAAATCTTTCCAGTTGTATGGAAAAATTTGCTCAGTAACTGCATGGCATTATAAGTCGAACCATGCATTTCTGACAGGCCAGCGATAATGAGATTCCCCAATGGATGGCCAGCAAAGGCTCCCGCATCCTCAGAAAAGCGATACTGAAAGACCTTCTCATAAAACTTAGGCATATCCGACATGGCCACCAGAACATTACGAAGATCACCTGGCGGTGTCAACTGCTGCATATTTTTTCGGAGTTCACCTGAAGAACCGCCATCATCTGCCACCGTTACAATAGCAGCGATTTCCACATCTTTTTCACGCAGACTTTTAAGAATGACAGGGATCCCAGTCCCTCCACCAATCACCGTTATCTTTGGTTTTCTCATGAACGGTTTACCGTTTCCTTTCTTCGGTCTTTGTCGCGATGCCCTTCATTAACAGGCCAAGTCTTGGATAGGTCCTGCGCCAAGCGTTTGGCAAAGGCCACACTACGGTGTTGGCCACCCGTACACCCCATGGCGATGGTCAAAACAGACTTCCCTTCCTTTTGGTAACTTGGCAAAATCGGCTCAATCAAGGCTAACAAATGCTTATAAAAATCTTCTGACTCAGGATGATTCATTACATAGTCATAAACTGGTTCATCTACACCCGTTTGGTTACGCAGTTCTGGTAGATAGTAGGGATTTGGCAAGAATCGAACATCAAAGACCAAGTCCGCATCAATCGGGATACCAAACTTGAAGCCAAAAGACATGACTTCAATACGGAAAGACTGGGCTTGTTCTTGGTCTGAAAACTGCTCTGCAATGGTTTTACGTAGCTCACGGGGAGTGAGTTCAGTCGTATCCACCACATTTTGGCTCATATTTTTCAAAGGTGCCAAGAGTTCACGTTCCAGCTTGATTCCATCCAAAATCCGTCCATCTGCAGCTAGTGGATGGCTTCGTCTGGTTTCCTTGTAACGCGCGACCAATTCCTTATCAGCTGCATCTAAAAAGAGAATTTTAAAGTCCAGTTCTTCCTTGTTTTCCAACTCATCCAAAACAGTTTGAATCTCTGAGAAGAAAGAACGGCTACGCATATCCACTACCAAGGCCAACTTATGGTCGTCTTCCTTTGTTTCCACCAACTGCAAAAACTTAGGCAAGAGAGCTGGCGGCATATTGTCAATGGTGAAATATCCCAAATCCTCGAAGGACTGAATGGCTACAGTTTTCCCAGCACCACTCATCCCTGTCACAATCACCAAGTGAAGTTGTTTCTTTGTCATCTTTTTCTCCTTATATCAAAAGAAGTTTGGCAAAACCAAACTTCAACTAGCTTATCCAATCTCTGCGATGACTTCAATTTCGACTTTTACATCACGAGGAAGACGAGCTACCTCCACAGCTGAACGAGCTGGAAATTCCTCTTTAAAGGCCGTTTGGTAAACCTCATTAAAAGGAACAAAGTCGTTCATATCGCTCAAGAAGCAAGTAGTTTTGACAACATGGTCAAAGTCAGTTCCTGCTTCTGCCAAAATAGCACCGATGTTTTTCAAGACTTGTTCTGTCTGTTCTTGGATAGTCTCTCCAACGATTTCCCCAGTTTCAGGAGAGAGAGGAACTTGACCACTAGCAAACAAAAGATTGCCAACGATTTTTCCTTGAACATATGGTCCGATAGCCTTTGGGGCCTTATCTGTATGAATTGTTTTTGCCATTTTCTTTTCCTCACAATTTTTCTAAGATTGCATCCCAAGCCTCATCCATTCCTGCCTTGCTGACAGATGAAAAGAGGATAAAATCATCACTTGGGTCAAAGTTTAATTTCTTTTTGATTGCTGATTCATGCTTGTTCCATTTACCACGAGGAATCTTGTCCGCCTTGGTCGCCACAATGATGACTGGAATCTCATAATACTTGAGAAATTCATACATCTGCACATCATCTGCTGACGGGTCATGACGAAGGTCAACTAGACTGACCACTGCACGGAGATTTTCCCGAGTCGTTAGGTACTCCTCAATCATACGCCCCCACTTTTCACGTTCCTTTTTAGAAACACGGGCATAGCCATAACCAGGCACATCCACAAAGCGCATCTTGTCATCAATGTTAAAGAAGTTGAGAAGCTGGGTTTTACCAGGTTTACCTGATGTTCGGGCTAGATTCTTACGATTCAGCATGGTGTTGATAAAGCTAGACTTGCCAACATTTGAACGCCCTGCAAGAGCGATTTCTGGCAGTTCATCCTGCGGATAGTGGGATTTATTGGCCGCACTGAGCAAGATTTCTGCATTGTGTGTATTAAGTTCCATAGTCACCTCTAGGCTGTTTCTAGGATTGGTTTATCCGTTCCATCGACAGCTTCTTTAGTGATGCGGACCAATTTCACATTTTCCTGACTCGGTACTTCAAACATGACATCTAGCATTGTTTCTTCTATAATCGAGCGAAGACCACGCGCACCCGTTTTGCGTTCGATGGCTTTATTGGCGATTTCTTGAAGAGCTTCGTCATCAAATTCCAACTCGACATCATCATAAGAAAGCAAGGTTTGGTATTGTTTGACCAAGGCATTTCTTGGCTCTTTCAATATACGAACCAAGTCATCAACAGTCAATTGCTCAAGAGCTGCAAAGACTGGCAAGCGTCCAATCAACTCAGGGATAATACCAAATTTTTGAATATCTTCTGCGATGATTTCTTGCATGTATGAGCTGTTTTCGTCAATCGCCTTATTATTTTGACCAAATCCGATGACTTTTTCACCCAGACGTTGTTTGACGATTTCTTCAATGCCATCAAAGGCACCACCCACAATGAAGAGGATATTTTTAGTGTCCACTTGAATCATCTCTTGTTGTGGATGCTTGCGTCCACCTTGAGGCGGCACGCTAGCAACGGTTCCCTCGATAATCTTGAGAAGGGCTTGTTGCACACCTTCACCAGAAACATCACGTGTGATAGACACGTTCTCGCTCTTCTTGGCAATCTTGTCAATTTCATCCACATAGATAATCCCACGCTCTGCACGTTCGATGTTAAAGTCAGCAGCCTGCAAGAGTTTAAGGAGGATATTTTCCACATCCTCACCTACATAACCAGCCTCCGTAAGAGCTGTGGCATCTGCGATCGCAAAAGGCACATTCAAGCTCTTAGCCAAGGTCTGAGCAAGGAAAGTCTTCCCTGAACCAGTTGGGCCGATCATCAAGATGTTTGACTTCTGCAAATCCACATCTTCTGACTCTTCACGCGTATCGTGGAAATTGATACGTTTGTAGTGGTTATAAACCGCCACTGCCAAGGCACGTTTGGCACGATCTTGACCAATTACATAGTGGTTCAATATATGGAGGAGTTCGATTGGTTTTGGTACCTCAGACAAGTCTGCCAAGACTTCCTCAGCCAACTCCTCTCGAATGATTTCCTGGGCTAACTCCACACATTCATTACAAATAAAGGCGTTGTTGCCAGCGATTATTTTTTGTACTTCTTCTTGGCTTTTGCCACAAAATGAGCAATAAACCATCATATCATTATTCCTAGTTGTAGGCATGATTTCCTTCCGTTCTATTCTATACTGTCATTCTATCTAAAATAAGGTCATGTAAAAAGCATGGATACTATTGACCAAATTGGTAAAGGCATTTAACCAGAGCAGGACAGAAAGTCCATAGCGCTTTTTACGAAAAGCCTGTGCCCCTGCAAGCAAGCAGACCAAACACAGCATGGCTGTGAAAAAACCAAATATACTACGTTCCATTAGACTTCCTTTCTCTTGCGGTATTGGATGGTAAAATCATAAGGATTTTTCTCATCTTTGGTATAGGATTTGCTTGAAACCGTCTCAAAAATAGACAGGTCAAACTCTTCAGGGAAATAGGTATCTCCTTCCACCCGAGCATGAATGTGAGTCACAATCACTTCGTCAAGGTAGGGTTCAAAAGCTTGAAAAATTTGCTTTCCACCTAAAATATAAAGATTCTTATCTTGAGCCTGATACCAGTCCAAGACAGACTGGACATCATAAAAAGTAGTAACCCCATATATCTTTTCTTCTGGATTACGAGTCAAAATCAAGGTCTCCCGTTTTGGAAGCAAGCGACGCCCTATCCCATCAAAGGTCACGCGCCCCATCAAGATGGCATGATTCAGAGTTGTTTCTTTAAAGTGTTGCAATTCTGCTGGCAAATACCAAGGCAGACGATTGTCCTTACCAATCACACCCTCTTCATCCTGGGCCCATATAGCTACAATTTTCTTAGTCATGCTTCCATCCTTTTCACTGATAGTACTATTTTATCAAAAAACTCAAAAAAAGACTGGTTTGGAATAGCTTACAGAATAGAAAAAAATCCGTAAGAGGCATCCTACAGATTTTTATATGATTATTCTATTTCTTACAAACCAGGTGCTTGTCCAAGTTCTGCCGCAAGCATCCAAACCGTTTTCTCAAGTTCAGCTTTAGCACCAACAAAGATATCGTTTGTCACATCATCACCTTCTTCATCAGTAACATCCAAAGCTTTTTGGAACAGAGTGATGAGATAACGATAAACATCTAGGACACGTTCCAAGCTTTCTTCAACATTACGGTATTCACCAGCTTCTTCTTCGATTTCACTATGTTGAAGGAATTCTGTCAAAGTAGAGAATGGGCTGCCACCAAGTGTAATCAAACGTTCGCTGATTTCGTCAAGATAGCCATCAAGGCTGTCCATGTATTCATCCATTTTTGGATGCCACACAAGAAAACCACGACCACGCATATACCAGTGTACTTGGTGCAAAGCAACGTGAGCTACGTACAAATCAGCAACAGCTTGATTCAATACTTCCTTTGTTTTTGCCAATGCTACTGGCGCTGCTTTTGTCAATGATGTTACGTCTTTTACTGCTTCTTTTTTCAATTCTACCATTTTCTTTACCTCGTTCATTATTTTTTGTAACCACATCTTAATGATTACTACCTTAGTATACTACTAAGGAAAACTAATAGCAAGCCAAATGACTTACATGAGAAAAGTTGCAATAGACTGATAATTTAAGAATTTTTTAGAATAATACTCTTCGAAAATTTCTTCAAACAACGGCAGCTTCCATCTCCAACCTCAAAACAGTATTTTGAGCTAACTTCGTCAGTTCTATCTACAACCTCAAAGCAGGTCTTTGAGCAACCCGCGACTCGCTTCCTAGTTTGCACTTTGATTTTCATTGAGTATAACTTTCAAACCTTCTTAACAGCACTAAAATAAAGAAAAAGAGGCTGGGACAAAAGCCCTAGTCTCTCAATTGTCTTTAGATTGTCAAGCAAGACGCAGTAGTTGAGTGGGCTCTACTACGCTGATTTCATCAGCTTTTACAGCCCTACTCAACTGTGCGGAGGTGGTACGACGAAATCGAATTCTAACGAATTACCGATTTCTGTCCCACTCTCTTTCTCAGTTTTACATCTTAATACCAGACGCTAACATCAACATGACCCCGAATTCCTTTAAGAGAGTCAGATGAAGTATATTGCCATCCTTTTTCTCCTGAATAATGAGGATTGTTCCAATCAAGCGCATCTGTATAAGCTGCAACCCAGTTTACATGTTGTAAAATATTTGGATGATTCAAACGAGTTTGCAAAAGATGACGATAGCTATAAACTTTCACATTTTGATAACCTGCTTTTTTCATGGTTTCCATATACTTATTGATGATTTTAACCCAAGTGTCTGTATCTGCTGGAGCTTTCTTAGATTTATTTTCATATTCCCAGTTTTCAACATCATAGTAGATTGGATAAGACAAGTTCATCTTGTATTTTTTCAAGAGTTCAATAGTCTGTTTGGCATCATTCTCAGCATCTGTTTCATTTTCTGCATAGGTATAAAGATAAACACCATAAGGAATGCCTAGTCGATTAAATTCTTGAATATTATAAGCCAATTCCTTATCTTCTGCACCACTATATCCCAAGCGAACAATAACGCCGTCAACCCCATTTTCCTGGATAACCTTTTTCCAATCACTAATGTGGCCATTATGCTCACTGACATCAATAACCTTCTTAGCACGATCAGTTCCGACCTGTTCTTCACGATGGTTAAAGAAATAACGGTGTCCATTTCGATAAACCCAACCAACATTCAAGGCTTTCTTTTCTTTCAATTCCCCTGAATCGGCAAAAGTATAACGAGTATCGTCCATGATTAACTCACCTGTTGCCATGACACCACTTTCAGTAAGATAGTAGTTTCCATGCCACTCATCTTGAGCCATGTATCCCCACTTCTTAAAATAATACCACTTTCCATCAATCTTTTGCCACTGTTCATTAGCATAAGAACCGTCTGACTTAAGATAGAACCAACTCTTATAATGATTATCGTAAAGCCATTCGTTTTGCATCATAGCACCTTGACCATTCAAGAAATAATCTCCTTGCCACTGACTTTTAGCCATATAGCCCCACTTCTTGAAATAGTACCATTTGCCATTGATTTTCTGCCATTCTTGCTCTGCATAAGAACCGTCTGCCTTGAGGTAGAACCAACTCTTATAATTGTTATCGTAAACCCATTCATTTTTAGCCATGTAACCACCCGCTTTGAGGTAATAATTTCCATGCCATTCTTTTTGGGCATAACGACCATCTGCTTTTATATAGAACCAGCTATTATGGCTAGTATCAAAAATCCACTCACTCTTAGCTTTTAAACCATCTGCTTTTACATAGAAGTCACCCTCCCAGTGTGCTGATGTTGAATTTGGTTTACTTTCTTCTTTCTGACTACTAGCTCGCGTCTCTTTGACTTCTTCCTTTTTCTCTGGACGCTGACTAGAAGAAGTCCCAACTTTTTTCTCTTCTTCTTTTTGACTTGCAGTTGTTTCTGATTTCTTTTCTTCTACCTTACTAGAAGAAGCTTGAACACTGCTTTCTTCCGAAGATGCTTTCGCTTCAGCTTCATTTGCAGCCACCTGATTAACGATCAATCCAAGCAAAAAGGCACTTGCTAATCCAATTTTTCCAATCTTTGTTTTCAATCTTTCCTCTCCTATAAAAAATGGCTCTATAATATTTGTAGTGGGTAAATCCCCTATGGATCTTATGGAGCCTTTTTTGTGTAGAAAAAAAGTCCCA
>NZ_JASOOK010000023.1:0-30497 GCF_030217725.1 Streptococcus sp. UMB1203
ATGGGACTTTTTTTCTACACAAAAATAGGCTCCATAATATCTATAGGGGATTTACCCACTACAAATATTATAGAGCCGAAATTTTCGACTGTTTTTTCTTCCTCTTACGAATAATCTAAGAGAGGAGAAAATATGGAAGCAATTATCGAGAAAATCAAAGAGTATAAAATCATCGTCATCTGTACTGGTCTAGGCTTGCTTGTAGGAGGATTTTTCCTACTAAAACCAGCTCCACACACACCTGTCAAGGAAACGAATTTGCAGGCAGAAGTTGCAGCTGTTTCCAAGGATTCATTAACCGAAAAGGAAGTGAAGAAGGAAGAAAAGGAAGAATCCCTTGAACAAGATCTAATCACAGTAGATGTGAAAGGTGCTGTCAAAACACCAGGGATTTATGATTTACCAGTTGGAAGTCGGGTCAATGATGCTGTGCAGAAAGCTGGTGGTTTGACAGAGCAAGCAGACAGCAAGTCGCTCAATCTAGCTCAGAAAGTTAGTGATGAGGCTCTGGTTTACGTTCCATCTAAGGGAGAAGAAGCAGCTAGTCAACAGACTGCTTCTGGGACGGCCTCTTCAACGAGCAAAGAAAAGAAGGTCAATCTCAACAAGGCTAGTCTGGAAGAGCTTAAACAGGTCAAGGGATTAGGTGCCAAACGAGCTCAGGACATTATCGACCATCGTGAGGCAAATGGCAAATTCAAGTCGGTTGATGAACTCAAGAAAGTCTCTGGCATTGGTGCCAAGACCATAGAAAAGCTAAAAGATTATGTTACAGTGGATTAAGAATTTCCCCCTTCCCCTAATCTATCTGAGTTTTCTATTGCTCTGGCTTTACTACGCTATTTTCTCAGCATCTTATCTCGCACTGCTAGGTTTTGTTTTTCTGCTAGTCTGTCTCTTTATCCAATTTTCGTGGAAATCTGCTGGAAAAGTTTTAGCAATTTGTGGAATCTTTGGCTTCTGGTTTCTGTTTCAAACTTGGCAACAGAGTCAAGCGAGTCAAAATTTGGCGTATTCTGTTGAAAGGGTACGAATTTTACCAGACACTATTAAGGTCAATGGTGACAGTCTATCCTTTCGTGGCAAGTCTTATGGACGAATTTTCCAAGTTTATTATAAACTACAGTCCGAGGAGGAGAAAGAATCCTTTCAAGCTTTAACAGCCCTTCATGATATAGAATTAGAAGGAAAACTTTCGGAACCAGAAGGGAAGAGAAATTTTGGTGGTTTTGACTATCAAGCCTATTTGAAGACTCAGGGAATTTACCAGACTCTCAATATCAAAATAATCCAGTCACTTCAAAAGGTTAGCAGTTGGGATATAGGAGAAAATCTGTCGAGTTTACGCCGTAAGGCTGTAGTTTGGATTAAGACGCACTTTCCAGATCCTATGCGCAATTACATGACGGGGCTTCTATTAGGACATCTGGACACCGACTTTGAGGAGATGAATGAGCTTTATTCCAGTCTAGGAATTATCCATCTTTTTGCCTTGTCAGGTATGCAGGTAGGCTTTTTCATGGATGTTTTTAAGAAACTTCTCTTGCGATTGGGCTTGACCCAAGAAAAGTTGAAGTGGCTGACTTATCCCTTTTCCCTTATCTATGCTGGTCTGACAGGATTTTCAGCTTCGGTCATTCGCAGTCTCTTGCAAAAGCTACTGGCTCAACATGGCGTTAAGGGTTTGAATAATTTTGCCTTGACGGTCCTTATCCTCTTTATCGTCATGCCCAACTTTTTCCTGACTGCAGGAGGAGTTTTGTCCTGCGCTTATGCTTTTATCTTGATCATGACCAGCAAAGAAGGGGAGGGGCTCAAGGCTGTTGCTAGAGAAAGTCTAGTCATCTCCTTGGGCATATTGCCCATTCTGTCCTTCTATTTTGCGGAATTTCAGCCTTGGTCCATCCTTTTGACCTTTGTCTTTTCCTTTCTATTTGATTTGGTCTTCTTACCGCTCTTGTCCATCTTATTTGCCCTTTCCTTTCTCTATTCAGTCATTCAGCTGAATTTTATCTTTGAATGGTTGGAGGGCATTATTCGCTTGGTCTCTCAGGTGGCAAGTAGGCCTCTAGTCTTTGGACAACCCAATGCATGGCTTTTAATCCTATTGTTAATTTCCTTGGCTTTAGTCTATGATTTGAGGAAAAACATTAAAAAGCTAACAGTATTGAGTTTATTGATTACAGGTCTCTTTTTCTTGACCAAGTATCCACTGGAAAATGAAATCACCATGCTGGATGTGGGGCAAGGAGAAAGTATTTTCCTACGGGATATAACTGGTAAAACCATTCTCATAGATGTCGGTGGCAAGGCAGAATCTGATAAGAAAATCGAAAAATGGCAAGAAAAGGCGACGACCAGCAATGCCCAGCGAACCTTGATTCCCTATCTCAAAAGTAGAGGAGTAGCCAAGATTGACCAGCTAATTTTGACTAACACGGACAAGGAGTATGTTGGAGATTTGTTAGAGGTGACCAAGGCTTTCCATATTGGGGAGATTTTAGTATCCAAAGGCAGTCTGAAACAGAAGGAATTTGTGGCAGAACTACAGGCGACTCAAACCAAGGTGCGTAGTGTGTCAGTGGGGGAACACTTGGCAATTTTCGGAAGGCAATTAGAAGTCCTATCTCCAAGGAAAATTGGAGATGGAGGTCATGAAAATTCCCTAGTTCTTTATGGGAAACTCTTGGATAAGTACTTTCTCTTCACAGGAAATTTGGAGGAGAAAGGAGAGAAGGATCTTCTGAAGCAATATCCTGACCTAGAGGTGGATGTTTTGAAGGGTGGTCAACATGGCAATAAAAAATCATCAAGTTCAGCCTTTCTAGAAAAACTCAAACCAGAGCTTACTCTTATATCAGTTGGAAAGAGCAATCGAACGAAACTCCCCCATCAGGAAACCTTGACCCGACTGGAAGGTATCAATAGTAAAGTTTACCGAACTGACCAGCAAGGAGCTATACGGTTTAAAGGGTGGAAAAGTTGGAAAATCGAAAGCGTTCGATAGGAGGAAAAGTTGTTATAGATTAGTAAGAAAACAAAAACCAAAAATCTGTTGCATAATAATGATAAAAACGATATAATGAAAGCGTGTTCAATATTAAAGATATAAATGCAATAAAACCATTAAAAATTAGCAAAAACCGCTTAATTAGTTAGTTTATGATTATTGATCTTTTTCAGTCCAGTGTATCTGTTAAAAGCGTTCTTAAAACTTATCGGTATGATTGGAATACCTACTATAAGTCTAGTATGAATTGCCAGATATATAACAATATTAATCCCCTGTTATGGTATCGTTATGATAGCTACGATGAATATAAAGTTGATTCTGGCTGGAATTATGATCGTTATGAGGTACTAAACTACTACAGCGGAGGCTATTAATCCTTAAAGAGTGATAAAAGGAGGGCTAGATATGTTGCAGCTTACTCATGTGACCTTAAAAACGCGACAAGTCATCTTACAAGATGTTGACTTTACATTTGAAAAGGGTAGGATTTATGGTGTTCTTGCTATCAATGGTTCTGGAAAGACGACACTGTTCCGTGCCATTAGCAATTTAATTCCTATAAGTAGTGGAAATATTGCAGCCCCTCCTTCTTTATTTTATTATGAGAGTATTGAATGGCTGGATGAAAACTTAAGTGGGATGGACTACCTTCGTCTTATCAAAAACATCTGGAAGTCAGGTCTGAACTTGAGGGATGAAATTGCCTACTGGGAAATGTCTGACTATATCAGCCTTCCCATTCGCAAGTATTCCTTAGGAATGAAGCAACGCTTGGTGATTGCCATGTATTTCCTCAGTCAGGCGAAATGCTGGCTTATGGATGAGATTACAAATGGCTTAGATGAGTATTATCGACAGAAGTTTTTTGATAGGCTAGTACAAATCGATAGACAAGAACAGCTGGTTCTTTTAAGTTCCCACTATAAGGAAGAGTTGGTTGATGTCTGCGATAGAGTAGTAACCATTAATCAGGGGCAGATAGAAGAGGTTTAGTTTATGAAAGATGTTAGTCTATTTTTATTGAAAAAAGTTTTCAAAAGTCGCTTAAACTGGATTATCTTAGCTTTATTTGTATCTGGACTCGGTGTTACCTTTTATTTTAATAGTCAGACTGCAAACTCCGTCAGCTTGGAGAGCGAGTTGGAAACCCGTCTTGTAAAAGATGAGAGAATCATCAATGAATATGAAGAGAAACTCTCCCAAATATCTGACACCAGCTCGGAGGAATACCAGTTTGCTAAAGAAAATTTAGACTCGCAAAAAAATCTTTTGACGCAAAAGAAAGAAATTCTGGCTTTGTTAAAAGAAGGGCGCTGGAAAGAAGCCTACTATTTGCAGTGGCAAGATGTAGAGAAGAGTTATGAAATTTTATCAAAGGAACCGACTGCTAGTTCTGACTTAAAAATGGCGGTTGACCGCGAACGAAAGACTTACCAAGCCCTATATCCCTTGAACATAAAAGCGCACAATTTAGTTTATCCGACCTACGGGATTGATCAGATTGTCTGGATTTTAGAGGCTATCATCCCAAGCTTGTTTGTAGTTGCTATTATTTTTATGCTAACGCAACTATTTGCAGAAAGATATCAAAATCATCTGGATACAGCTCAGTTATATCCTTTTTCAAAAGTGGCATTTGCCATGTCCTCCCTTGGAGTTGGAGTGGGCTATGTAACTGTACTGTTTATCGGAATCAGCGGATTTTCTTTTCTAGTGGGAAGTCTGATAAGTGGTTTTGGACAGTTAGATTATCCCTACCCGATTTATAGCTTAGTGAATCAAGAGGTAACTATTGGAAAGATACAAGATGTATTATTTCCTAGCTTGTTACTAGCTTTCTTAGCCTTTATCGTCATTGTGGAAGTTGTGTATTTGATTACTTACTTTTTCAAGCAAAAAATGCCTGTCCTTTTTCTTTCACTTATTGGGATTGTTGGCTTATTGTTTGGCATTCAAACAATTCAGCCTCTCCAAAAGATTGCACATCTGATTCCCTTTACTTACTTGCGTTCAGTGGAGATTTTATCTGGAAGATTACCTAAGCAAATTGATAATGTCAATCTGAATTGGAGTATGGGAATGGTCTTACTTCCTTGCCTGATTGTCCTTTTGTTGGTGGGGATTCTATTTATTGAAAGATGGGGAAGTTCACGTAAAAAGGAAGTTTTTAATAGGTTTTAGTTTTTCTATAGGGAAAATAAGTAAAAACTAACATAGAGAGGGAATCAACTTGATTCTCTCTTTTTGATTCGAAAACCAAGCTAAACTGCAAACAAAAACTTTTCAAAAAAATAACTTTTTATCTTGACAAGGTCTAGAAAACTTGGTATCATATAAAAGTTGAGAAAAGCAGAAGTGAGAGCTTCTCGCCTTGTGACATTAAGTTGCCTGGCCCTACGGATGAAAAGTTTCTAAGAAACGCTATCATAACGTGCGGGCTTGTATATTTACGAGTCCGCTATTGTTTTTCTCTAATAAAACAAAAGAGGTGAAAACCATAGCAAAGCAAGACTTATTCATCAATGATGAGATTCGTGTACGTGAAGTTCGCTTAATCGGTCTTGAGGGAGAACAGTTAGGTATCAAGCCACTCAGTGAAGCGCAAGCTTTGGCTGATAACGCTAATGTTGACCTAGTGTTGATTCAACCCCAAGCCAAACCGCCTGTTGCAAAAATTATGGACTACGGTAAGTTCAAATTTGAGTACCAGAAGAAGCAAAAAGAACAACGTAAAAAACAAAGTGTTGTTACTGTGAAAGAAGTTCGTCTAAGTCCAACTATTGACAAGGGTGACTTTGATACAAAACTTCGCAATGCACGCAAATTCCTTGAAAAAGGAAATAAAGTTAAGGTATCTATTCGCTTTAAGGGTCGTATGATTACCCATAAAGAGATTGGTGCAAAAGTTTTAGCCGAGTTTGCTGAAGCAACTCAAGATATTGCCATCATCGAACAACGTGCTAAAATGGATGGACGTCAAATGTTCATGCAATTGGCGCCAGCGACTGACAAAAAATAATTGTCAGAAAGTTAAATAAAGGAGAAAAAATCATGCCAAAACAAAAAACACACCGCGCATCAGCTAAACGTTTCAAACGTACAGGTTCTGGTGGACTTAAACGTTTCCGTGCTTACACTTCTCACCGTTTCCACGGAAAAACTAAGAAACAACGTCGTCATCTTCGTAAAGCATCTATGGTGCATTCAGGAGATTACAAACGTATCAAAGCAATGCTTACTCGCTTGAAATAATAGCTTGACTGTAAGTAAAGAATTCTAGGAAATATTTGGAGGAAATAAAACATGGCACGTGTTAAAGGTGGCGTTGTATCACGCAAACGTCGTAAACGTATTCTTAAATTAGCAAAAGGTTACTATGGAGCTAAACACATCTTGTTCCGTACTGCAAAAGAACAAGTAATGAACTCTTACTACTATGCATACCGTGACCGTCGTCAGAAAAAACGTGACTTCCGCAAATTGTGGATCACTCGTATCAATGCAGCAGCTCGTATGAACGGACTTTCATACTCACAATTGATGCATGGTTTGAAATTGGCTGAGATCGAAGTTAACCGAAAAATGCTTGCTGACTTGGCTGTTAACGATGCAGCAGCTTTCACAGCTCTTGCAGATGCAGCGAAAGCAAAACTTGGTAAATAATAACAGATAAGACTGGAACAGGATTGTCCCAGTCTTTTTAAAAATAAAGGAGAAAAATATGGCTTCAAAAATGCTACACACTTGCTTGCGAGTAGAAAATCTTGAAAAATCAATTGCATTCTATCAAGATGCTTTTGGATTTAAAGAATTGCGTCGCAGAGATTTTCCAGACCATGCCTTCACGATTGTCTATCTAGGTCTTGAGGGTGACGACTATGAGTTAGAGTTGACTTATAACTATGATCACGGCCCTTATGTGGTTGGAGATGGCTTTGCCCATATCGCCCTCAGTACACCTGATCTTGAGGCACTTCATCAAGAGCACAGTGCCAAAGGATATGAAGTTACTGAGCCAAATGGCCTACCAGGAACTGCACCTAACTATTACTTTGTCAAAGACCCTGATGGCTACAAGGTCGAAGTCATTCGTGAAAAATAATCTTGTGAGGTCCAGTAGAATGTTCGTTTTCTACTTGACTTTTTTTAGCTGAAAGAGTATACTAATAAAAATTTAACCTTTAAGGGGAGTCCAGAGAGACTCACAAGGTGTCAGATAAAAGAATAGTACAATTTTCTAGAGGAGACTTTTTGAGTGTGCTCTCTTCTGTTGTACGATTTTAACTGAGGCCTTGCATTAGCAAGGTCTTTTCTTTGTCTGGTCCCCTTAAAATTTAAGGAGGAAAAGTCATGAATCCAACATGTAAGAAACGTTTGGGTGCAATTCGTTTGGAAACCATGAAGGTGGTTGCACAGGAGGAAATCGCGCCAGCAATCTTTAAATTAGTCCTAGAGGGGGAAATGGTTGAAGCTATGCGAGCAGGCCAATTTCTTCATCTGCGTGTGCCTGATGATGCCCATCTTTTGCGTCGCCCTATTTCAATTTCGTCTATCGATAAGGTTAAGAAGCAGTGTCATCTCATTTATCGGATTGAGGGAGCTGGGACAGCTATTTTCTCAACCTTAAGTCAGGGAGACACCCTTGATGTGATGGGGCCTCAGGGAAATGGTTTTGACTTGTCTGACCTTGATGAACAGAGCCAGGTTCTCCTCGTTGGTGGTGGGATTGGTGTTCCGCCCTTGCTTGAGGTGGCCAAGGAATTGCATGCCCGTGGGGTGAAAGTAGTGACTGTGCTCGGTTTTGCTAACAAGGATGCTGTTATTCTCGAAAAGGAATTAGCTCAATATGGTCAGGTCTTTGTAACGACAGATGATGGTTCTTATGGTACTAAAGGAAATGTTTCAGTTGTCATCAATGATTTAGATACTCATTTTGACGCCGTCTATTCATGTGGGGCTCCAGGAATGATGAAGTATATCAATCAAATCTTTTATGACCACCCAAGAGCCTATCTATCTCTGGAATCTCGTATGGCTTGTGGGATGGGGGCCTGCTATGCCTGTGTCTTAAAAGTGCCAGAAAGCGAGACGGTCAGCCAACGTGTCTGTGAAGATGGCCCTGTTTTCCGCACAGGAACAGTTGTATTATAAGGAGAAAATTATGACTAGAAATCGTTTACAAGTTTCTCTACCTGGCTTGGATTTGAAAAATCCGATTATTCCAGCATCAGGCTGTTTTGGCTTTGGACAAGAGTATGCCAAGTACTATGATTTAGACCTTTTAGGTTCTATTATGATTAAGGCGACGACCCTTGAACCCCGTTTTGGCAATCCAACTCCAAGGGTAGCAGAGACACCTGCTGGTATGCTCAATGCAATTGGCTTGCAAAATCCGGGTTTGGAAGTTGTTTTGGCTGAAAAGTTACCTTGGCTGGAAAGAGAATATCCAAATCTTCCTATTATTGCCAATGTAGCTGGTTTTTCAAAACAAGAGTATGCTGCTGTTTCTCATGGTATTTCCAAGGCAGCTAATGTGAAGGCTATTGAGCTCAATATTTCTTGTCCCAACGTAGATCACTGTAATCATGGACTCTTGATTGGTCAAGACCCTGATCTGGCTTATGATGTGGTGAAAGCAGCTGTCGAATCCTCAGATGTACCAGTTTATGTCAAACTAACCCCTAGTGTGACAGATATTGTCACCGTTGCAAAAGCAGCAGAAGATGCGGGAGCAAGTGGCTTGACTATGATTAATACTCTGGTTGGAATGCGTTTTGACCTCAAAAACAGAAAACCAATCTTGGCCAATGGAACAGGTGGAATGTCTGGTCCAGCAGTCTTTCCAGTAGCCCTCAAACTCATCCGCCAAGTCGCCCAAACTACAGACCTGCCCATCATTGGAATGGGAGGAGTGGATTCGGCAGAAGCTGCCCTAGAAATGTATCTGGCTGGAGCATCGGCCATTGGAGTTGGAACAGCCAACTTTACCAATCCATATGCCTGTCCTGATATTATTGAAAATCTGCCAAAAGTCATGGAC
This sequence comes from Streptococcus sp. UMB1203, assembly GCF_030217725.1. Classification (GTDB taxonomy): domain Bacteria; phylum Bacillota; class Bacilli; order Lactobacillales; family Streptococcaceae; genus Streptococcus. Next base: position 9,054 of record NZ_JASOOK010000023.1, read on the forward strand.
AAATACGGCATTAGCAGTCTAGAAAATCTCCGTCAGGAAGTAAAAGCTAGCTTTAGATAAGCTAGAACATCTTTATCGTCAATAAGACACAGAATTTTCATCATTTTGTAATATTCTCATCTTTATAACTATGTTAGAATAAAATTAATCATGAATGATGTAGATGAATTTCTACTTAGGGGAGTAAAATGAAGAGAACACTACTTGTAAGCACAGCAGTGCTTGCATTGGCAATTGTGCCAACAACATCAGTATTTGCTGAAGATAAAACAACAGACCAAAGTCAAACGACAAATAAGAGTCAATCTGTGGATAAAAATCAGACTCCAACATCAGAAGAGAAAAAAGTTGTTGAATATACAAAGAATGAGACTGCAAAGACGGAAAAAAAGAAAGAACCAGTTGTTGTAGAAGAAGATAATTCTAAAAAAGAGGCTATTTCAAACAAAGAAAAAGTTGAAGAAGTTCCTAAGAATGGTTGGCAGAAAGAGAACGGGGAATGGCTTTTTTATGAGAATAATCAACCAATCAAAAACTGGAAAAAAATTGCGGGTGTCTGGTATTTCTTTGATCAAAATGGAATCATGGCTAGCAATAGGATTGTTAATGACTATGCTTTTCATACTAGTGGAGCAATGGTAGAAAATTCCTGGGTAAAAATTGCTGATAAATGGTATTATGCTACAGATTCAGGAAAGATTGTTCGTAATAGATGGGAAAGAGTTGGCAATGTTTGGTATTACTTCAACCAAGATGGAGTTATGGCTAGCAATACTCTAGTTGACGATTATCTTCTTAATAGCAGTGGGGCAATGGCTCAAAATGATTGGGAAAAAATTGCTGATAAATGGTATTATGCTACAGATTCAGGAAAGATTGTCCGTAATAAATGGGAAAAAATTAATGGAATATGGTACTATTTTAACAGTGACGGTGTGATGGCTAGTAATCAGTGGAAAGATGCTTACTATCTAAAAAATAGTGGAGCGATGGCTGAAAAAGAATGGATTTTTGATAAATCTTATAATAGCTGGTTTTACCTAAAATCAGGTGGTGCTTATGCTTCACGTGAATGGATTGATGCTTATTACCTCAAATCTGGTGGTTATATGGCCAAGAATGAATGGATTTTTGACCCTAACTACAATGCATGGTACTACCTAAAAGAAGATGGGAGTTATGTTACTGGTGCTTTTAACATCGAAAATAAATCCTACTTCTTCCAGGGGGATGGAAAGTGGATTCAAAGCCCCAAATATTTTAAGGTTAGACCAATCACAGCCTATATTTATAGCGAATCAGGAGATATTTTGAGTTATGTCAATCAGGGAAGTATTGTGACCTATGATAGCTCTAAAAGTAAGGGCAGTCGCCTTGCTGTTTCAATATCAGGCTTGTCTGGTTATATGAATCAAAACGATTTGACTTTAGTTGATGAAGAAAGTGAGTTTATTCCTCACTATACTACTGACGGAAGATTCCTATATCATGAACTTTCTCCATACACTAGTATTCGGGTAGCTCCACATACTTCAGCCATGAAAATTGGCAAGAAGTATTATTCAAATGATGGAGAACATTTTGATGGGTTTACTATCAAGAATCGTTTTCTTTTTAAGAATTTGACTGAACCAACCAACTATAGTGCGGATGAATTAAATAGAGTTTATTCGATGATGAATATCCGAAACAGCCGTCTTGCTGGTAAAGGAGCAATTTTTAAAGAAGCTGAAGAACGTTACGGTGTCAATGCTCTTTATTTAATGGCTCACAGTGCGCTAGAAAGTGCTTGGGGACGTAGCCAAATTGCTAATGATAAAAATAACTTCTTCGGAATAGCTGCTTACGATACCAGTCCCTATGATTCAGCTAAGAAATTTGATGATGTAGATAAAGGAATTCTTGGTGCGGCCAAGTGGATTCGTGAGAACTATATTGACCGTGGAAGAGATCACCTTGGAAATAAAGCGACAGGAATGAATGTACGCTATGCATCAGATCCGTACTGGGGTGAAAAAATAGCTAGTATCATGATGAATATCAATAGTCGACTTGGTGGAAAAGATTAGTCCTATAATTGGATATGATTTGAGTATAATACTCAATGAAAATCAAAGAGCAAACTAGGAAACTAGCCGCAGGTTGCTCAAAACACTGTTTTGAGGTTGTAGATAAGACTGACGAAGTCAGTCACATATATACGGCAAGGCGACGTTGACGTGGTTTGAAGAGATTTTCGAAGAGTATAAGCTAAAAATCCTGATTTCAAGTCGAATCAGGATTTTTTCATGGATGCGATTTTTTCGGGGTCTGGTGTGACACGGAGGGTCTTTTGTCCTGTGTAAGTGACAAAGCCAGGTTTTCCACCAGTTGGTTTGTTGAGTTTCTTGACTTCAATCATATCTACCTGGACCAGATTTGACAGGCGACCTTGAGAGAAGTAGGCGGCTAGTTCTGCCGCGTCTGTCTTGACTTCATCGGATGGGTCTAGATTTCCTGATATGACGACGTGGCTTCCAGGAATGTCCTTGGCGTGGAACCAAAGTTCCTCCTTGCGGGCCATTTTAAAGGTTAGTTCTTCGTTTTGAAGATTGTTTCTACCGACATAGATGATGGTTTTGCCATCACTCGCCAGATATTGTTCTGGTTTTTTGCGTTTCTGGATTTTCTCCCGTTGTCTTCTGCGGATAAAGCCTGTTTGGATCAATTCTTCACGAATTTCAGCGATTTCTTCTAGTCCAGCTTGATTGAGGACGATTTCTACACTTTCCAGATAGAGAATGGTTGCCTTGGTTTCTTCAATCAGATCAGTCAAGTATTTGACAGCTTCTTTGAGTTTCTGGTAACGTTTAAAGTAGCGTTGGGCATTCTGGTTGGGAGTCAAGGCCTTATCAAGCGCAATTGTGATTGGTTGATTAGTGTAGTAATTGTCTAGGATAACCTGGTTTTGGTCGTTAGGCACTTGATGGAGGAAGGTTGTCAGCAATTCTCCTTTTTGGCGAAATTCTTCAGCATTGTCTGTCGCCAGTAACTCTTTTTCTTGTTTTTTCAGCTTATGTCGATTTTTCTGAAGTTCATTTTCAACACGACGAATGAGTTCACTGGCTTGCTGTTTGACGCGGTCGCGCTCAGCCTTATCCTTATAGTAGGTGTCCAACAAATCAGAAAGACTGGCAAAAGGCTCTCCCACTTGATTTGCAAAAGGAACTGGACTGAAGGAAGTCTCAGTCAAGCATGGCTTGGTTTCTTGACTGAAAAAGCTACGGAAGGTAGATAGTTTATCACTAGCCAGAATATTTTCCAATTCATTTGCCGTATCACGTCCCAAGCCTTGAAAAAGGTTTTGAAGGTTTTTAGCTGTGGTTTCTTGTGTTTGTAAAATTTCAAAGAGCTTTTCATCTTTGATGGTGAAAGGATTGAGTGATTCCGTGCTTGGCGGAGCGATGTAGGTCGACCCAGGAAGCAAGGTGCGGTAGCTATTTTGTGAAAAACCGACGTGTTTGATCACTTCGAGGATTTTATGGCTACTTTTATCGACCAGTAGAATATTACTGTGTTTACCCATGATTTCGATAATCAAGGTAGCCTGGATATGGTCTCCAATCTCGTTTTTATTGGAAACTGTAATTTCCACAATTCGGTCATTTTCCACCTGCTCAATGGACTCAATCAGGGCACCCTGCAAATATTTTCTCAAAACCATGATAAAGGTAGAAGGTTGGGCTGGATTTTCAAAAGTCGTTTGGGTCAGTTGGATTCGTCCAAAAATGGGATGAGCAGAGAGGAGCAAGCGATGGCTTTGGCGATTGCTGCGGATTTGCAAGACCAACTCTTGTTCAAAAGGTTGATTGATTTTCTGAATGCGACCGTTCACTAACTCTCTGCGCAATTCCTCAACCATGTGGTGTAAAAAAAATCCGTCAAATGACATCGTTCTCTCCTTGTGATTGTATTCCATAGTATTATATCAAAAAGGTAGAATAAAATCATGGAAATGTGGTATAATAAAGCCAAGTAAAGAGAAACGAGAAGCACATGTATATTGAAATGGTAGATGAAACTGGTCAAGTTTCAAAAGAAATGTTGCAACAAACCCAAGAAATTTTGGAATTTGCAGCCCAAAAATTAGGAAAAGAAGACAAGGAGATGGCAGTCACTTTTGTGACCAATGAGCGTAGTCATGAACTCAATCTGGAGTACCGTGACACAGACCGTCCGACAGATGTCATCAGCCTTGAATATAAGCCGGAGTTGGAAATTGCCTTTGACGAAGAGGATTTACTTGAAAATCCAGAATTGGCAGAGATGATGTCTGAGTTTGATGCCTATATTGGGGAACTTTTCATCTCTATCGATAAGGCTCATGAGCAGGCTGAGGAATATGGCCACAGCTTTGAACGTGAGATGGGCTTCTTGGCAGTACACGGCTTTTTACATATCAACGGCTATGATCACTACACTCCGGAAGAAGAAGCGGAGATGTTCGGTTTACAAGAAGAAATTTTAACAGCCTATGGACTCACAAGACAATAAACGAAAATGGAAAAATCGTGACCTGATATCCAGTTTAGAATTTGCCTTGACAGGTATTTTTACTGCTATTAAGGAAGAACGTAATATGCGAAAACATGCCGTGACGGCTCTAGTGGTCATCCTTGCAGGTTTTGTTTTTCAGGTGTCACGAATCGAATGGCTCTTTCTCCTATTGAGCATTTTCTTGGTAGTAGCCTTTGAAATTATTAACTCTGCTATCGAAAATGTGGTGGATTTGGCCAGTCACTATCACTTTTCCATGCTGGCTAAAAATGCCAAGGATATGGCGGCTGGCGCGGTACTAGTGGTCTCTCTTTTCGCAGCCTTAACAGGTGCATTGATTTTTCTCCCACGAATTTGGGATTTATTATTTTAAACAGTAAGAGGAAATTATGACTTTTAAATCAGGCTTTGTAGCCATTTTAGGACGTCCCAACGTTGGGAAGTCAACCTTTTTAAATCACGTTATGGGGCAAAAGATTGCTATCATGAGTGACAAGGCGCAGACAACGCGCAATAAAATCATGGGTATTTACACGACTGATAAGGAACAAATCGTCTTTATCGACACACCAGGGATTCACAAGCCTAAAACAGCTCTAGGAGATTTCATGGTTGAGTCTGCCTACAGTACCCTTCGCGAAGTGGATACCGTTCTTTTCATGGTGCCTGCTGATGAAGCGCGTGGTAAGGGCGATGATATGATTATCGAACGCCTCAAGGTTGCCAAGGTTCCTGTGATTTTGGTTGTGAACAAGATCGATAAGGTTCACCCAGACCAGCTTTTGTCTCAGATTGATGATTTTCGTAATCAAATGGACTTTAAGGAAATCGTTCCAATCTCAGCTCTTCAAGGGAATAACGTCTCTCGTCTAGTGGATATTTTGAGTGAAAATCTGGACGAAGGTTTCCAGTATTTCCCGTCTGATCAAATCACAGACCACCCAGAGCGTTTCTTGGTTTCAGAGATGGTTCGTGAGAAAGTTTTGCACCTAACTCGTGAAGAGATTCCTCACTCAGTTGCTGTAGTGGTTGATTCTATGAAACGGGATGAAGAGACAGACAAGGTGCACATCCGTGCAACAATTATGGTCGAGCGTGATAGTCAGAAAGGAATTATCATTGGTAAAGGTGGCGCTATGCTTAAGAAAATTGGTAGCATGGCCCGTCGTGATATCGAACTCATGCTAGGAGACAAGGTCTTTCTAGAAACATGGGTCAAGGTCAAGAAAAATTGGCGCGATAAAAAGCTAGATTTGGCTGACTTTGGCTATAATGAAAAAGAATATTAAGTAGAGGTGGGCTCATGCCTGCTTCTTGTTTTTACAGAAGGAGGATTTATGCCTGAATTACCTGAGGTTGAAACCGTTCGTCGTGGCTTAGAAAAATTGATTTTGGGAAAGAAGATTTCGAGTATAGAAATTCGTTATCCTAAGATGATTAAGACAGATTTGGACGAGTTTCAAAAGGAAGTGCCTGGTCAGATTATTGAGTCAATGGGACGTCGTGGTAAATATTTGCTTTTTTACCTGACAGATAAAGTTTTGATTTCCCATTTGCGCATGGAAGGCAAGTATTTTTACTATCCAGACCAGGTTCCTGAACGCAAGCATGCCCATGTTTTCTTCCAGTTTGAGGATGGTGGCACGCTTGTTTATGAGGATGTTCGCAAGTTTGGTACTATGGAACTCTTGGCTCCTGACCTTTTAGACGCCTACTTTATTTCTAAAAAATTAGGTCCTGAACCAAGCGAACAAGACTTTGATGTGCAGGTCTTTCAAGCTGCCCTTGCCAAGTCCAAAAAGCCTATCAAATCCCATCTCCTAGACCAGACTTTGGTAGCTGGACTTGGAAATATCTATGTGGATGAGGTTCTCTGGCGAGCTCAGGTTCATCCGGCTAGACCTTCCCAGACTTTGACAGCAGCAAAAGCGACAGCTATTCATGACCAGACCATTGCTGTATTGGGACAGGCTGTTGAAAAAGGTGGTTCCACCATCCGAACTTATACCAATGCCTTTGGGGAAGATGGAACCATGCAGGATTTTCATCAAGTCTATGACAAGGCTGGTCAAGAATGTGTACGCTGTGGCACCATCATTGAGAAAATCCAACTAGGTGGACGAGGTACCCATTTTTGTCCTCAGTGCCAAAGGAGGAATTGATGGGAAAAATCATTGGAATCACTGGGGGAATTGCCTCTGGTAAGTCAACCGTGACAAATTTTCTAAGAAAGCAAGGCTTTCAAGTAGTGGATGCCGACGCAGTCGTCCACCAACTACAGAAACCTGGTGGTCGTCTGTTTGAGGCTCTAGTCCAGCACTTTGGGCAAGAAATCATCCTTGAAAACGGAGAACTTAATCGCCCTATCCTAGCTAGTCTTATCTTTTCAAATCCTGAAGAACAGGAATGGTCTAAGCGAATCCAAGGAAAGATTATCCGTGAGGAGCTAGCTACGTTGAGAGACCAGTTGGCTCAGACAGAAGAGATTTTCTTCATGGATATTCCCTTGCTTTTTGAGCAGGACTACGTCTCTTGGTTTGATGAGACTTGGTTGATCTATGTGGACCGAGATGTCCAAGTAGAACGCTTAATGAAAAGGGACCAGCTATCCAAGGATGAAGCTGAGTCTCGTCTGGTAGCCCAGTGGCCTTTAGAAAAAAAGAAAGATTTGGCCAGCCATGTTTTAAACAACAATGGAAATCAGGACCAGCTTCTTACTCAGGTATTCTCCCTGCTTGAGGGAGGTAGGCAAGATGACAGAGATTAACTGGAAGGATAATCTGCGCATTGCCTGTTTTGGTAATTTTCTGACAGGAGCCAGTATTTCCTTAGTTGTGCCTTTTATGCCCATCTTCGTGGAAAATCTAGGTGTAGGGAGTGAGCAAGTCGCTTTTTATGCAGGATTAGCTATTTCTGTCTCTGCTATTTCGGCGGCGCTCTTTTCTCCTATCTGGGGTATTCTTGCTGATAAATATGGTCGAAAACCCATGATGATTCGTGCTGGTCTGGCCATGACTATCACTATGGGAGGCTTGGCCTTTGTGCCAAATATTTATTGGTTAATCTTTCTTCGTTTACTGAATGGTGTATTTGCGGGTTTTGTTCCTAATGCAACGGCCTTGATAGCCAGTCAGGTTCCCAAGGAGAAATCAGGATCCGCTCTCGGGACTTTGTCTACTGGCGTAGTTGCAGGCACTCTAACTGGTCCCTTTATCGGTGGCTTTATTGCAGAATTATTTGGCATTCGTACGGTTTTCTTACTGGTTGGTAGTTTTCTGTTCTTAGCCGCTGTTTTGACTATTTGCTTTATCAAGGAAGATTTTCAACCAGTAGCAAAAGAAAAGGCCATCCCAACAAAGGAATTATTTACATCAGTTAAATACCCCTATCTCTTGGTCAACCTCTTTCTGACTAGTTTTGTCATCCAATTTTCAGCCCAATCGATTGGCCCTATCTTAGCTCTGTATGTGCGCGAATTAGGCCAGACAGAGAATCTTCTCTTTGTATCTGGTTTGATTGTATCCAGTATGGGCTTTTCCAGTATGATGAGTGCAGGAGTCATGGGAAAGCTAGGTGACAAAGTGGGCAATCATCGTCTCTTGGTTGTAGCCCAGTTTTATTCAGTCATCATCTATCTCCTCTGTGCTAATGCCTCTAGCCCCCTTCAACTAGGACTCTATCGTTTTCTCTTTGGCTTGGGAACCGGTGCCTTGATTCCTGGAGTTAATGCTCTTCTCAGCAAGATAACGCCCAAAGCTGGTATTTCGAGGGTCTTTGCCTTCAATCAGGTATTCTTTTATCTGGGAGGTGTCGTTGGGCCAATGGCAGGTTCTGCAGTAGCAGGCCAATTTGGCTACCATGCAGTATTCCATGCGACAAGTCTTTGTGTTGCCTTTAGTTGTCTCTTTAACCTGCTTCAATTTCGAACATTATTAAAAGTAAAGGAAATCTAGTGCGAGTAAAAATTAATCTCAAATGCTCCTCTTGTGGCAGTATCAATTACCTAACCAGTAAAAATTCAAAAACCCATCCAGACAAGATTGAGGTTTTAAAGTATTGTCCCAAGGAAAGAAAAGTAACCCTACATCTTGAATCTAAGTAGATTTTATGGTAAAATAATAGGGATTTTAAGGAGTTTGATATGTATAACCTATTATTAACCATTTTATTAGTATTATCTGTTGTGATTGTGATTGCGATTTTCATGCAACCAACCAAAAATCAATCCAGCAATGTATTTGATGCCAGCTCAGGTGATTTGTTTGAACGCAGTAAAGCACGCGGTTTTGAAGCTGTAATGCAGCGTTTGACAGGGATTTTAGTCTTTTTCTGGCTAGCCATTGCCTTAGCATTGACGGTATTATCAAGTAGATAAGAAAATAATGGGCAGGACTAGGTCTTTGCCTCTTTTTATTTTTAAATGATATTTGAGAAGGTTTTACAGTAAAAGAAAATTAAAAAATCTAGAAAGAAAATATGAAAGAAATTATAAAAGAATATTTACAAGACAAGGGAAAGATAACTGTCAATGACTTGGCTCAGGCTTTGGGAAAAGATAGGTCCAAGGATTTTCGTGAGTTGATCAAAACCTTGTCCCAAATGGAAAGAAAGCACCAGATTCGCTTTGAAGAAGATGGAACTTTGACTTTGGAAGTCAAGAAAAAACATGAGATTACTCTCAAGGGGATTTTTCATGCCCATAAAAATGGCTTTGGTTTTGTCAGCCTAGAAGGTGAGGAGGACGACCTTTTTGTAGGGAAAAACGATGTCAACTATGCTATTGATGGTGATACCGTCGAGGTAGTGATTAAGAAAGTCGCTGATCGTAACAAGGGAACAGCAGCGGAAGCCAAAATTATCGATATCCTAGAACACAGTTTGACAACTGTTGTCGGTCAAATCGTTCTAGATCAGGAAAAACCTAAGTATGCGGGTTACATCCGTTCAAAAAATCAGAAAATCAGTCAACCGATTTATGTGAAGAAACCAGCCCTAAAATTAGAAGGAACAGAAGTTCTCAAGGTCTTTATCGACAAATACCCGAGCAAGAAACATGATTTCTTTGTCGCTAGTGTCCTCGATGTAGTGGGTCATTCAACGGATGTCGGAATTGATGTTCTTGAGGTTTTGGAGTCTATGGACATTGTCTCAGAATTTCCAGAGGCTGTTGTCAAAGAAGCAGAAAGTGTACCTAATGCTCCGTCTCAAAAGGATATGGAAGGCCGTCTGGACTTGAGAGATGAGATAACCTTTACCATTGACGGTGCTGACGCCAAAGACTTGGACGATGCGGTGCATATCAAGGCATTGAAAAATGGTAATATCGAACTGGGAGTTCACATCGCAGATGTTTCCTACTATGTGACTGAGGGTTCTGCCCTTGATAAGGAGGCCCTTAACCGCGCAACTTCTGTCTATGTGACAGACCGTGTGGTCCCAATGCTTCCAGAACGACTGTCAAATGGAATCTGCTCCCTCAATCCTCAAGTTGACCGCTTGACTCAGTCTGCCATTATGGAGATTGATAAACATGGTCGTGTAGTCAACTACACCATCACACAAACGGTTATCAAGACTAGCTTCCGGATGACCTACAGTGATGTCAATGATATCCTGGCAGGCGACGAGGAAAAGAGACAACAATATAAGAAAATTGTTCCAAGTATCGAACTCATGGCCAAGCTCCATGAAATTCTAGAAAACATGCGTGTGAAACGTGGTGCCCTTAATTTTGATACCAATGAAGCGAAGATTTTAGTGGATAAGCAAGGTAAGCCTGTTGATATCGTTCTTCGTCAGCGTGGTGTTGCCGAGCGTATGATTGAGTCCTTCATGTTGATGGCTAATGAAACAGTTGCCGAACATTTCAGCAAGCTGGATTTACCTTTCATCTATCGAATTCACGAGGAGCCAAAGGCTGAAAAGGTTCAGAAGTTTATTGATTATGCTTCGAGTTTTGGCTTGCGCATTTATGGGACTGCTAGTGAGATTAGCCAGGAGGCTCTCCAAGACATCATGCGTGCTGTTGAGGGAGAACCTTATGCAGATGTATTGTCCATGATGCTTCTTCGCTCCATGCAACAGGCTCGCTATTCAGAGCACAATCACGGCCACTATGGACTAGCTGCTGACTATTATACTCACTTCACTAGCCCGATTCGTCGTTATCCAGACCTTCTTGTTCACCGTATGATTCGTGATTACGGCCGTTCTAAGGAAATAGCAGAGCATTTTGAACAAGTAATTCCAGAGATTGCGACCCAGTCTTCCAACCGTGAACGTCGTGCCATTGAGGCAGAGCGTGAAGTCGAAGCCATGAAAAAGGCTGAGTATATGGAAGAATACGTGGGTGAAGAGTACGATGCTGTTGTATCAAGTATCGTCAAATTCGGTCTCTTTGTCGAATTGCCAAACACAGTTGAAGGCTTGATTCACATCACTAATCTACCTGAATTTTATCATTTCAATGAACGTGATTTGACTCTTCGTGGAGAGAAATCAGGAACAACCTTCCGTGTAGGTCAGCAAATCCGTATCCGAGTTGAAAGAGCCGACAAGATGACTGGTGAAATTGACTTTTCTTACATCCCAAGTGAGTTTGATGTGATTGAAAAAGGCCTGAAACAGTCTAATCGTAGTGACAGAGGGCGTGGTTCAAGTCGTCGTTCAGATAAGAAGGAAGATAAGAGAAAATCAGGACGCTCAAATGATAAGCGCAAGCATTCTCAGAAAGATAAGAAGAAAAAGGGTAAGAAGCCTTTTTACAAGGAAGTAGCTAAGAAAGGAGCCAAGCATGGCAAAGGGCGAGGGAAAGGTCGTCGCACAAAATAAAAAGGCGCGCCACGACTATACAATCGTAGATACGCTAGAGGCAGGGATGGTCCTGACAGGAACTGAAATCAAGAGTGTGCGAGCTGCTCGAATCAATCTCAAGGATGGATTTGCCCAAGTAAAAAATGGGGAAGTTTGGTTGAGCAATGTTCATATCGCTCCTTACGAAGAGGGTAATATCTGGAACCAAGAACCAGAACGCCGTCGCAAACTCCTGCTCCATAAGAAGCAAATTCAAAAATTGGAACAAGAGACTAAAGGGACAGGAATGACGCTGGTTCCCCTTAAGGTCTATATCAAAGATGGCTATGCCAAGCTCCTTTTAGGCCTAGCTAAAGGGAAGCATGACTATGATAAACGGGAGTCTATCAAACGTCGTGAGCAAAACCGCGACATCGCGCGTGTTATGAAAGCTGTTAATCAGCGATAAAAAGAGGAATGAAGATGGAAAAACTAGTTGCCTATAAACGAATGCCCTTGTGGACTAAAGAAACCATGCCAGAGGCTGTTCAGCAGAAACACAATACCAAGGTTGGGACTTGGGGCAAGATTACTGTTTTAAAAGGAACTCTCAAGTTTATTGAATTGACAGAGGATGGGGAGGTTCTAGCTGAACACCTATTTGAAGCAGGGGCTGACAATCCCATGGCACAACCACAAGCCTGGCACCGAGTGGAGGCTGTAACAGACGATGTAGAATGGTATTTAGAATTTTATTGTAAACCTGAGGATTATTTCCCTAAAAAATACAATACCAATCCGGTTCATTCAGAGGTCCTAGAGGCAATGCAGACAGTAAAACCAGGGAAAGCCTTGGATTTGGGCTGTGGTCAGGGCCGTAATTCCCTCTTTCTTGCACAGAATGGTTTTGATGTGACAGCTGTGGATCAAAATGAACTGGCCCTTGAAATCTTGCAAAGCATTGTGGAGCAGGAAGATTTGGACATGCCTGTTGGTCTCTACGATATCAATTCAGCCAGTATTGGGCAAGCGTATGATTTCATTGTTTCAACAGTTGTTTTGATGTTTTTGCAAGCAGATTGCATTCCTGCAATTATCAAAAATATGCAGGAGAAAACCACTATTGGTGGCTACAACCTTATCGTTTGTGCTATGGATACGGAAGATTACCCTTGCTCAGTGAACTTCCCATTCACCTTTAAAGAAGGAGAATTGGCATACTATTACAAGGACTGGGAATTGGTTAAGTACAATGAAAATCCAGGCCATTTGCACCGTCGCGATGAAAATGGCAATCGCATTCAACTACGCTTTGCGACCATGCTAGCTAAGAAAATCAAATAAACATGAATGAAGATTAGGAATTTTCCTGATCTTTTTTCTTTTTTACGAATAATATAGAAAAGGAGGGAAATCATGTTTGTTGCGAGAGATGCTAGGGGACAGCTGGTAAATGTGTTAGAGGATAAGCTTGAGAAGCAAGCATACACCTGCCCAGCTTGTGGGGGTCAGCTCCGTTTGCGTCAAGGACCAAGTGTCCGGGCCCATTTTGCCCACAAAACCTTAAAAGACTGTGATTTTTCCTCTGAAAATGAAAGTCCAGAACACCTGGCAAATAAGGAAGTCCTCTATCACTGGTTGAAAAGAGATTCAGAGGTGCAATTAGAATACCCTCTTCCAGAGCTTAAACAGATTGCAGATGTATTTGTAAATGGTCATCTTGCTCTAGAAGTTCAGTGTAGTCCCTTGCCTCAAAAACTTCTTAAAGAGCGTAGCGAGGGCTATCGTAGTCAGGGTTACCAAGTACTGTGGTTACTGGGTCAAAAACTTTGGCTCAAGGAGCGTTTGACTCGTCTGCAACAAGGTTTTCTCTATTTTAGTCAAAACATGGGCTTTTATGTTTGGGAAGTAGACAAGGGGAAACAGGTTTTAAGGATTAAATATCTCATACACCAGGATCTTCGAGGCAAACTCCATTATCAAATCAAGGAATTTCCCTATGGCCAAGATAGTCTACTGGAGATATTACGTTTTCCCTATAAGAAACAAAAAATATCTCATTTTACAGTTTCTGAGGATAAGGACATCTGTAGCTATATTCAGCAACAACTCTATTATCAAAATCCTATTTGGATGAAAGAACAAGCAGAAGCCTATCAAAAGGGGGAAAATCTCCTGACTTATGGGCTAAAAGAATGGTATCCACAAATTCGACCATTAGTAGGTGAGTTTTGCCAAATTGAGAAGGACTTGACCAGATATTATCAGTATTTTCAAACCTATTACCAAGAAAATCCTCAAAATGATTGGCAAAAGCTCTATCCACCAGCCTTTTATCAGCAATATTTCTTGAAAAATATGGTAGAATAGAAAGGATGGAGGAATCTAATGGTATTACAAAGACATGAAATAAATGAAAAAGATACATGGGATCTATCAACGATCTACCCAACTGACCAGGCTTGGGAAAAAGCCTTAAAAGATTTAACAGAACAATTGGAGACAGTAGCCCAGTATGAAGGCCATCTCCTGGATAGTGAGGATAGCCTACTCGAAATCACTGAATTTTCTCTTGAAATGGAACGCCAGATGGAGAAGCTTTACGTCTATGCTCATATGAAGAATGATCAGGATACACGTGAAGCCAAGTACCAAGAGTACTATGCCAAGGCCATGACTCTCTACAGCCAGCTAGATCAAGCCTTTTCATTCTATGAGCCTGAATTTATGGAAATCAGTGAAGAGCAGTATGCTGACTTTTTAGAAGCTCAGCCAAAATTGCAGGTTTATCAACACTATTTTGACAAGCTTTTACAAGGCAAGGAACATGTTCTATCACAACGTGAAGAAGAATTATTAGCTGGAGCTGGTGAAATCTTTGGTTCAGCAAGTGAAACCTTCGCTATTTTAGATAATGCAGATATCGTCTTTCCATTTGTTAAAGATGAAGATGGTAACGAAGTGCAATTATCACATGGCGTTTATATGCGTTTGATGGAGTCTAAAAATCGTGAAGTTCGCCGTGGTGCTTATCAAGCACTTTATGCGACTTATGAACAATTCCAACATACCTATGCCAAAACCTTGCAAACCAATGTTAAGGTGCAAAACTACCGTGCCAAAGTTCGCAACTATAAGAGTGCTCGTCATGCAGCCCTCGCTGCGAATTTTGTTCCAGAGAGTGTTTATGACAATTTGGTAGCAGCAGTTCGCAAGCATTTACCCCTCTTGCATCGTTACCTTGAGCTTCGTTCAAAGATTTTGGGGATTTCAGACCTCAAGATGTACGATGTCTACACACCACTTTCATCTGTCGAATATAGTTTTACCTACCAAGAAGCCTTGAAAAAAGCAGAAGATGCCTTGGCAGTCTTGGGTGAGGATTACTTGAGCCGTGTTAAACGTGCTTTCAGCGAGCGTTGGATTGATGTTTACGAAAACCAAGGCAAGCGTTCAGGAGCCTATTCTGGTGGTTCTTATGATACTAATGCCTTTATGCTCCTTAACTGGCAGGACAATCTGGACAATCTCTTTACTCTTGTTCATGAAACAGGTCATAGTATGCATTCCAACTATACTCGCGAAACGCAGCCTTATGTTTACGGTGACTATTCTATCTTCTTGGCTGAGATTGCCTCAACAACCAATGAGAATATTTTAACGGAGAAATTGTTGGAAGAAGTGGAAGACGACGCAACGCGCTTTGCTATTCTCAATAACTTCCTAGATGGTTTCCGTGGAACGGTTTTCCGCCAAACTCAATTTGCTGAGTTTGAACACGCGATTCACCAAGCGGATCAAAATGGTGAAGTCTTGACAAGCGATTTCTTAAATAAACTCTACGCAGACTTGAACCAAGAGTATTATGGTTTGAGTAAGGAAGACAATCCTGAAATCCAATACGAGTGGGCACGCATTCCACACTTCTACTATAACTACTATGTATATCAATATTCAACAGGCTTTGCAGCAGCTTCAGCCTTGGCTGAAAAAATTGTCCATGGTAATCAAGAAGACCGTGACCGCTATATCGACTATCTCAAGGCAGGTAAGTCTGACTATCCACTTAATGTCATGAGAAAAGCTGGAGTTGATATGGAGAAGGAAGACTACCTCAACGATGCCTTTGCAGTCTTTGAACGTCGTTTAAATGAGTTTGAAGCACTTGTTGAAAAATTGGGAATGGCATAAGATGGTTGAATCATATAGTAAGAATGCCAACCATAACATGCGTCGTCCTGTTGTCAAGGAAGAAATTGTGGACTTGATGCGTCAGCGTCAAAAGCAAGTCACAGGTTCCTTGAAAGAATTGGAAGACTTTGCCCGCAAGGAAAATATTCCCATTATTCCCCATGAAACGGTTGCTTATTTCCGTTTTCTCATGGAAACCATGCAACCTAAAAACATTCTGGAAATTGGGACGGCTATCGGTTTTTCAGCTCTTTTAATGGCGAAACATGCTCCAAAGGCCAAGATTACAACCATTGACCGCAATCCAGAGATGATTGGATTTGCCAAGGAAAATTTCGCCCAGTTTGACAGTCGCAAGCAAATTACGCTCTTAGAAGGAGATGCGGTAGATGTCTTATCTACCTTGACAGAGTCCTATGATTTTGTCTTTATGGATTCAGCCAAGTCTAAATATATCGTCTTTCTGCCAGAAATCCTCAAACATTTGGACGTTGGAGGTGTGGTTGTCTTGGATGATATTTTCCAAGGTGGTGATGTTGCTAAGGATATTATGGAAGTCCGTCGTGGTCAGCGAACTATTTACAGAGGACTTCAAAGACTATTTGATGCAACCTTAGACAATCCAGGACTCACCGCAACACTAGTACCTCTGGGAGATGGCATTCTCATGCTTCGTAAAAATGTAGCAGATGTTCAATTGCCTGACAGCGAATGATTTTCAGAAAAATTTAAGAAAATATAGTAAAATAGATAGGGTAACACTTATCTCAAAGGAGTAGACATGAAGAAAAAACTATTGGCAGGTGCCATTACACTATTATCAGTAGCAACTTTAGCAGCTTGTTCGAAAGGTTCAGAAGGGGCAGATCTTATCAGCATGAAAGGGGATGTCATCACAGAACATCAATTTTATGAGCAAGTGAAAAGCAATCCTTCAGCTCAACAAGTATTGTTGAACATGACCATCCAAAAAGTATTTGAGAAGCAATATGGCTCAGAAGTAGATGACAAAGAAGTCAACGATACTATTGCCGAAGAAGAGAAACAATATGGTGAAAACTACCAACGTGTCTTATCACAAGCAGGAATGACTCTTGAAACACGTAAAGCGCAAATTCGTACTAGTAAATTAGTTGAGTTGGCAGTTAAAAAAGCAGCAGAAGCTGAATTGACAGACGATGCTTACAAGAAGGCTTTTGACGAGTACACTCCAGATGTAACGGCTCAAATCATTCGTCTTGATAATGAGGATAAAGCGAAAGAAGTCCTCGAAAAAGCCAAAGCTAGTGATGCAGACTTTGCTCAATTAGCTAAAGATAACTCAACAGATGAGAAAACCAAAGCGAACGGTGGAGAAATCACTTTTGATTCAGCTTCAACAGAAGTACCAGATCAAGTTAAGAAAGCAGCTTTTGCTTTAGATGTAAATGGTGTTTCTGATGTGATTAGTGTTACTGGAACACAAGCCTACAGCAGCCAATATTACATTGTGAAACTCATTAAGAAAACAGAAAAATCATCTAATATCGATGACTACAAAGAAAAATTGAAAACTGTTATCTTGACTCAAAAACAAAATGACGCATCATTTGTTCAAAGCATTATCGGAAAAGAATTGCAAGCAGCCAACATCAAGGTTAAAGATCAAGCCTTCCAAAATATCTTTACTCAATACATCGGTGGTGGAGATTCAAGCTCAAGCAGTTCTTCAAAAGAATAAAACAGAAAAGAGCCAAGTGCTCTTTTTCTTATGAGAAAATCTTCTATCTTGAGGGTAAGAGTTTTTTTCTTTCGGAAAAAATGGTATAATAGCAATCAAAACTAGAAAATAAACGGAATTTGGGAATAATTTCTTTTGTTCTCATTAGATTGGTGATACTATGAAGATTAGTAAGAGGCACCTGTTAAACTATTCTATTCTAGTTCCTTACTTGCTTTTATCTATTTTGGGCTTGATTGTAGTTTATTCTACAACCAGTGCCATTCTTATCGAAGAAGGTAAAAGTGCCCTCCAATTGGTTCGAAGTCAGGGAATGTTTTGGATATTTAGTTTAATATTGATTGTCTTGATATATAAGCTGAAACTGAATTTTTTAAGAAAAGAACGACTTTTATTTATTGTTATGTTTGTTGAGCTGATTCTCTTAGCTCTGGCTCGCTTAATTGGTACGCCAGTCAATGGAGCCTATGGTTGGATTTCAGTAGGACCTTTGACCATTCAGCCAGCGGAGTATTTGAAGATTATCATCGTCTGGTACTTGGCCCAACGTTTTTCAAAACAACAGGATGAAATTGGTATTTACGATTTTCAAGTTTTAACTCAAAATCAATGGATTCCTCGAGCTTTTAATGATTGGCGTTTTGTCCTCTTGGTAATGATAGGAAGTTTGGCTATTTTCCCAGATTTGGGGAATGCTACAATCCTAGCGCTGGTCGCCTTGATTATGTATACAGTTAGTGGGATTGCTCATCGTTGGTTTATAGTCTTTATCGGTGTATTGTTTGGAGTTTCAGCCCTATCCTTATCAGCTATTTCTATGATTGGGGTTGATAAGTTTTCAAAAGTTCCAGTATTTGGTTACGTTGCTAAGCGTTTCAGTGCCTACTTTAATCCCTTTGCTGATTTGGCAGGAGCAGGCCACCAACTTGCAAATTCCTACTTTGCCATGGTAAATGGTGGTTGGTTTGGTCTAGGATTAGGAAATTCAATCGAAAAACGTGGTTATTTACCAGAGGCTCATACAGACTTTGTATTTTCAATTGTCATTGAAGAGTTTGGATTTGTGGGAGCCAGCTTGATTTTAGCCCTTGTCTTTTTCCTGATTTTGCGGATTATCCTAGTCGGTATTCGTGCTAAGAATCCCTTTAATTCCATGATGGCGATTGGGGTTGGGGGGATGATGCTGGTACAGGTATTTGTTAATATTGGCGGAATTTCGGGCATTATTCCTTCGACAGGAGTAACCTTCCCCTTCCTATCACAAGGGGGGAACAGTCTCCTAGTCTTGTCTGTAGCCATCGCCTTTGTCTTAAATATTGATGCAAGTGAAAAACGTGCCCAATTATATGAGGAGTTAGAAGCTCACTCATCAAACTATATGTAGAGTTGATAGTGGAAAGGATGACCTATGTCTCTTCAAAAATTAGAAAACTATAGTAATAAAGCTGTCGTGCAAGAAGAAGTATTGATTTTAACAGAATTGTTAGAAGATATCACTAAAAATATGCTTGCCCCAGAGACTTTTGCAAAAATCATGGAGTTGAAAGAATTATCAACTCAAGAAGATTATCAGGGCTTGAACCAACTGGTTACTAGTCTGTCAAATGATGAAATGGCTTATATTTCACGCTATTTCTCTATCTTGCCTCTTTTGATTAATATTTCAGAAGACGTGGATTTGGCCTATGAAATCAACCATCAAAATAATATCGATCAAGATTATCTTGGGAAATTATCGGCAACGATCAAAATGGTTGCAGAAAAAGAAAATGCGGTTGAAATTCTAGAACACTTGAATGTTGTCCCTGTTTTGACTGCCCATCCAACACAAGTACAACGTAAGAGTATGCTGGATTTGACCAATCATATCCATACCCTTTTGCGTAAGTATCGTGATGTGAAATTAGGTTTGATTAATAAGGAAAAATGGCATAATGATCTCCGTCGTTATATTGAGATTATCATGCAGACAGACATGATTCGTGAAAAGAAATTGAAAGTGACCAATGAAATCACGAATGTTATGGAATACTACAATAGTTCATTCCTGAAGGCAGTTCCTCATTTGACTGCTGAGTACAAGCGTCTGGCTAAAAAACATGGCTTGGAGTTGAAACATCCTAAACCAATTACCATGGGAATGTGGATTGGTGGAGACCGTGATGGGAATCCTTTTGTTACAGCAGATACCTTGAAACAATCTGCTATGACCCAGTGTGAAGTCATCATGAATTACTATGATGAAAAGATTTACCAACTTTATCGTGAATTCTCTCTCTCAACCAGTATCGTCAATGTAAGCAAGCAAGTCAGAGAAATGGCTCGTCAATCCAAGGATAACTCGATTTATCGTGAAAAAGAGCTTTACCGTCGTGCCTTGTTTGATATTCAATCAAAAATCCAAGCAACAAAAACCTATCTGATTGAGGATAAGGAAGTTGGGGCTCGCTATGAAACAGCTAATGATTTTTATAAGGATTTAATTACTATTCGTGATTCCCTTTTAGAAAATAAGGGCGAAGCACTGATTTCTGGTGATTTTGTTGAGTTAATTCAGGCAGTTGAAATTTTTGGTTTCTATTTGGCATCTATTGACATGCGTCAAGATTCTAGTGTTCATGAAGCCTGTGTAGCTGAACTCTTGAAATCAGCTGGTATTCATTCGCATTATAGCGAACTAAGTGAAGAAGAAAAATGCCAGCTTCTCTTGAAAGAATTAGAGGAAGATCCACGTATTCTTTCTGCTACTCATGTTGAAAAATCAGAGTTACTTGAAAAAGAATTAGCAATCTTTAAGGCTGCTCGTAAGTTGAAAGATAAGTTGGGAGATGATGTCATTCGTCAGACCATCATTTCACATGCAACCAGCGTATCAGACATGTTGGAATTGGCTATCTTGCTAAAAGAAGTAGGGTTAGTTGATAAAGAAAGAGCCCGTGTCCAAATTGTTCCTCTCTTTGAAACAATCGAGGACTTGGACCACTCAGAAGAAACCATGAGAGAATACCTTTCTCTTCCTCTTGCTAAGAAATGGATTGCTTCACGTAATAACTACCAAGAAATCATGCTTGGTTACTCTGATAGTAATAAAGATGGTGGTTACCTTTCATCATGTTGGACCCTCTACAAGGCTCAACAACAATTGACTGCTATTGGAGATGAATTTGGCGTTAAGGTTACCTTCTTCCACGGCCGTGGTGGGACTGTCGGTCGTGGTGGTGGACCAACCTATGAAGCCATCACCTCTCAACCTCTCAAGTCCATTAAGGATCGTATCCGCTTGACGGAGCAGGGTGAAGTAATTGGCAATAAATATGGTAACAAAGACGCAGCTTACTATAACCTTGAAATGTTGGTTTCGGCGGCCATTAACCGTATGATTACTCAGAAGAAGAGCGATACCAACACCTCAAATCGTTACGAAGCTATTATGGACCAAGTGGTGGACCGTAGTTACGATATCTACCGTGATTTGGTCTTTGGTAATGATCATTTCTATGATTATTTCTTCGAGTCAAGTCCAATCAAGGCTATTTCAAGCTTTAATATTGGTTCTCGTCCAGCCGCTCGTAAGACTATTACTGAAATCGGTGGTTTGCGAGCTATCCCTTGGGTATTCTCATGGTCGCAAAGTCGCGTCATGTTCCCTGGATGGTATGGAGTTGGTTCAAGCTTCAAGGAATTTATCGATAAAAATCCAGAGAATATTGCTATCTTACGAGATATGTACCAAAATTGGCCTTTCTTCCAATCGCTTCTTTCAAATGTCGACATGGTCTTGTCAAAATCAAATATGAATATTGCTTTTGAATATGCCAAACTGTGTGAGGATGAAGAAGTAAAAGCAATCTATGAGACTATTCTAAATGAATGGCAAGTCACCAAGGAAGTTATCTTGGCTATCGAAGGTTACGATGAACTCTTGGCTGAAAATCCATATCTAAAAGCAAGTTTGGATTACCGTATGCCTTATTTTAATATTCTCAACTATATCCAGTTGGAGTTGATTAAACGTCAACGCCGAGGAGAATTATCAAGCGATCAAGAAAAATTAATCCATACAACCATCAACGGAATTGCGACAGGATTGCGTAATTCAGGCTGATACCTATCAAACTTCCTCTTTTCTAGGCTCTTTGTCAACTGTAGTGGGTTGAATAAAAGCTAAAACCGAGAAAGGACAAATTTCGTCCTTTCTTTTTTGA
>NZ_JASOOK010000024.1:0-30073 GCF_030217725.1 Streptococcus sp. UMB1203
AAAAAGAAAGGACGAAATTTGTCCTTTCTCGGTTTTAGCTTTTATTCAACCCACTACAGTTGACAAAGAGCCTTTTATATTCCAAAAACCAAAAAAAGCAGACCATTTAAGCCTGCTTTACTATTGATTCTTATGTAAATTTCCTGTGAACAAGAAAAACAATTATGATAACTTATTCCTCATCCATGCTCAAGACGCTAAGAAAGGCTTCTTGTGGAACTTCTACTGATCCGATGGCTTTCATACGTTTCTTACCAGCTTTTTGTTTTTCAAGGAGTTTACGTTTACGAGAAACGTCACCACCATAACACTTAGCAAGTACGTTCTTACGAAGGGCCTTGATATCAGTACGAGCCACAATTTTGTGTCCAATAGCTGCTTGGATTGGAACTTCAAATTGTTGGCGAGGGATAATTTTCTTGAGCTTATCAACGATAAGTTTCCCACGTTCGTAAGCAAAATCCTTATGAACGATAAAGCTAAGGGCATCAACCTTGTCTCCATTGAGAAGGATGTCCATTTTGACCAGCTTAGATGGGCGATACTCTGACAATTCGTAGTCAAAGCTTGCATAACCACGTGTCGAAGACTTAAGTTTATCAAAGAAGTCAAATACGATTTCAGCAAGTGGAATTTGATAGATAACATTGACACGGTTATCATCAATATAGTCCATAGTCACGAAGTCTCCACGCTTGCGCTGAGCCAATTCCATCACTGCTCCAACAAACTCTTGCGGTACCATTATTTGCGCCTTAACATAAGGCTCTTCAATGGTCGCAATCTTAGTTGGGTCTGGAAACTCAGATGGGTTCGACACATCCATAGACTCACCGTCGGTCAAATTAACTTTATAAATAACAGATGGCGCTGTCATGATGAGGTCGATGTTGAACTCGCGTTCCAAACGCTCTTGGATAACATCCATATGGAGAAGTCCAAGGAAACCACAACGGAAACCAAATCCAAGTGCCTGAGATGTTTCTGGTTCAAATTGGAGACTAGCATCATTCAGTTGTAATTTTTCAAGGGCTTCACGCAGATCATTGTACTTGTTTGATTCAATTGGATATAGACCCGCAAAGACCATAGGATTCATCTGCTTGTAGCCATGTAGTGGCTCTGCCGCAGGATTGGTTGCCAAAGTAACAGTATCACCCACACGAGTGTCCTGAACCGTCTTGATAGAAGCTGCAATATATCCAACGTCACCAGTCGCAAGGAAATCACGACCAACTGCCTTAGGAGTGAAAATTCCAACCTCAGTCACATCAAAAGTCTTGCCATTGCTCATAAGCTGAATCTTATCGCCAGGTTTGACCACTCCGTCCATAACACGAACTTGGAGAATAACCCCACGGTAGGCATCATAAACTGAGTCGAAAATCAAGGCCTTAAGTGGCGCCGTCACATCACCCGTTGGTGCTGGTACTTTTTCTACGATTTGCTCGAGGATTTCTTCGATACCGATACCAGCCTTGGCAGAAGCCAATACTGCTTCACTGGCATCCAAACCAATCACATCCTCAATCTCAGTACGCACGCGCTCTGGATCCGCTGCTGGCAGGTCAATTTTGTTAATGACTGGCATGATTTCCAAATCATTGTCCAAGGCCAGATAAACGTTGGCAAGGGTTTGAGCCTCAATCCCTTGAGCAGCATCGACCACCAAAATCGCCCCCTCACAGGCAGCGAGCGAACGTGAAACTTCATAGGTAAAGTCAACGTGTCCCGGCGTGTCAATCAAGTGGAAAATATAAGTCTCGCCATCTTTTGCCGTGTAATTCAACTCGATGGCATTCAACTTAATGGTAATCCCACGTTCTCGCTCTAAATCCATGCTATCCAAAAGCTGGGCCTGCATTTCACGGCTTGAAACCGTCTCTGTCTTTTCCAAAATGCGGTCTGCTAGAGTCGATTTCCCGTGGTCAATATGGGCGATAATAGAGAAGTTACGGATCTTCTCCTGTCGTTTTTTCAATTCTTCTAAGTTCATGATTCTCTTCCTTTCAGGGTATCTATTTATTATAAATTGTTTTTGACATTTTGACAAGACCATACCCTGCTAGGAGTACTAATCTTCAGCGACAAAGCCGTCATTTTCGATAAAGTGGTGTTCTGTCATTCCTTGGTCTGTAAAGACAATCCCGTGAAGGACACCACCATAAACAGCTCCTCCGTCCATCCCAATCTTGCCATCTTCTGTAGTCCAAAGCTCAGCTGTACCACGCTCTTGCTTTAACAAACCATAAACTGGTGTATGGCCAAAGACAATGGTTTTTCCAGTATGATTTTCTGCTTCGTGGAATGGTTTTCTAAGCCATACTTTCTTGTAATCTGTGGTTTCATGCCAGTCATCCAAGGTCAAATCAATACCTGCGTGAACAAAGATATACTTATCTGTCTCTACCACAAAAGGCATTTGACGAATAAATTCGACCAAGTCTGCTGCTTCAGTAGCAACACGCTTGGCATCTTCTACTCCATCAACCGGTGCATCCAAGGGACGACCTAGGATAGAGTTAATGGTTGTATCTCCACCATTGCGTCGATAGTGGTCATAGCTTTCTTCTGGGTTATCGAGCCAAGTCAAAAACATATACTCGTGGTTTCCTGACAAACAGATTGCCCCTTGATTATCGACCAAGTCCTTAACCATCTCTAGGACACGGCGACTATCTTCACCACGGTCAATCAAATCCCCTAGAAAGAGCAACTGAGTCTGACCATCCCATGTTTTGAGAAGGTCTTCCAGCATCCCAGCTTTTCCGTGAACATCTCCAATCACATAATAGTTTGTCATCTTATTTCTCCCTGTTTCTCAACAATTCTCTGGCTTGTGTCAGGGCTGCTTCCGTCACATCATCACCTGCCAACATCTTAGCAACTTCCTCCACGCGCTCTTCAACCGTCAAGAGACGAACAGTCGAAACCGTTGAATGGTCATTGCTAATCTTTTCAATAAAGAATTGATAATCCGCAATCGCAATCACTTGTGGCAAATGAGAAATAGCCAGAACCTGACCATGCTGGCCAATCTTGTGAATCTTCTGAGCAATCGCTTGAGCTACACGACCTGAAACTCCCGTATCCACTTCATCAAAGACAATACTTGTCTTACCCTCTTTACGAGAAAAGGCAGACTTAATGGCTAGCATGAGACGGGATAATTCCCCGCCAGACGCAACCTTAACCAAGGGTTTAAAGTCTTCACCAGGGTTGGTTGAAATGTAAAACTCGACCATTTCATTTCCCTCACGACTGAATTTGCCCTTGCTAAAACGAACCTGAAACTGGGCTTTTTCCATATAAAGGTCTTGCAATTCTTGTTTAATCTCTGCTTCTAGCTGCTGGGCCAAGTCATGACGAGCAGATGCAAGCTGGCCTGCCAAATCAACAAGATTGACTTCCAATTTCTTGAGCTCTGCTTCCATGTCTTCAGAAGAAAGATTATTGCCTGTCAGGAGATTGTATTCTTCCGTAATCTTGGCAAAATAAAGCAAGACATCGTCCACAGTCCCACCATATTTACGCGTAATGGTATGAAGGAGGTCCAAACGATTCTCGACTTGCATGAGGCGATTTCCATCAAAATCAAGATCCTCAATGATTGCTTCCAAACGTTTGCTAATATCTTCTAAGACATAGTAGGTCTCAGACAAAGAGCTTGAAATTTCACGGTATTCAGGGTCATACTCTTCGACACTTTCCATGTCATTCATGGCTGAACGAACATTGGCCAGACTTGAAAAATCTTCATTGTCTAACATACTGTAGGCATTGGTTAAGGTATCCGCAATATTTTTATGGTTGAGGAGTTTATCTCGCTCTTGGTTAAGAGACAAGTCCTCACCTGCTTGCAAGTTTGCTGCCTCAATCTCTGCCATTTGAAATTCCAACATTTCGATACGTGCCTTGTGTTCCTGTTGGTTTTTCTTGACTTCCAGAACCTGCTTACGCATTTTTCGATAAGCATCAAAACTCGTTTGATAGGTTTCTTTCAAGTCCCAAAACGCTGCGTCACCGAATTCATCCAACATCTGGATATGAAGTTGAGGACGCATTAACTCTTCTTGGTCATGCTGGCCATGTATATCCACCAGATGTTGCCCAATAGCACGCAATACAGACAGATTGACCATCTGGCCATTCACACGACTGATACTCCGACCATTTTGCAAGATTTCCCGACGGATGATAATTTCATCCCCCATTTCCAAACCTTGCTCATCAAAAATTTCCTGCAAAAGGCGACTATTCTCAACTGAGAAAAGCCCCTCTATCTCTGCCTTTGGCGCACCATGACGAATAACATCTGTCGTAGCACGAGCTCCCAACATCATATTCATGGCATCAATGATAATCGACTTCCCTGCACCCGTTTCACCAGTCAGAACAGTCATTCCTTTTTCAAAATTGAGGGAAATAGCCTCAATAATGGCAAAGTTTTTTATCGAAATTTCAAGTAACATATAGACCTACCAATTTTTTACTTGTTCAAAGATTTCCTCTGCTAGACTTTCACTTCTGGCAATGACTAAAATCGAGCTATCATCAGCTAAACAGCTAAAAATCTTGTCCGTAAAAGTCTCAATTAACTGAGCTTTTACAAAGGCTGTATTTCCTGGAATGACTTGGAGATTGATCATCTTATCCATCAATTCAGCCGATTCGATATTGTCTTCAGCCAGTTGCAAACTTTTTACGATTGATTTTGGCAATTCATAGACATAGGTGTTGTCTCTCAAAGGAATTTTGACAATGCCTAGCTCTTTGATATCTCGGGATACCGTCGCTTGAGTAGCACTGATTCCTGCCTCTTTCAAGTGTTCTACAATTTCTTCTTGCGTACCGATTTGATAATCTGTCACAAATCGTCTAATTTTTTCAAGTCTCTCTTTTTTATTCATTTTTAAATTGACTATGCGCCCTCTCTACTACTTCTTCAATTTCAGCAAGAACCTGATTGCTTGCTGACTCTTCTTTTTTCAAATACGCTAAAAACTCAATATTTCCATGTCCGCCTTGGATGGGAGAAAAGTCCAAACCAAGGACTGAAAAGCCTTCCTCTACTGCCATAGCTGTGACAGCTTCAAGAACATTCTGGTGAACCTTGGAATCTCGAATGATTCCATTTTTTCCAATCTGCTCACGACCTGCCTCAAACTGGGGCTTAACCAAAGCTACAACCTGACCTTGATTAGCCAAGACACGGTGCAAGGCTGGAAGGATCAGACTGAGGGAAATGAAACTCACGTCAATACTGGCAAAGCTCGGTTCCTGCTCGAAATCAGTCTTTTCAGCATAGCGGAAATTGAACTGCTCCATGCTGATAACCCGTGGGTCTTGGCGTAATTTCCAAGCCAACTGATTGGTACCAACATCGACTGCAAAGACCAACTCGGCACCATTTTGCAACATGACATCGGTAAATCCTCCAGTAGAGGCCCCGATATCAATCGTTGTTGCCCCTTCCACTGATAATTCAAAGACCTGCAAGGCCTTTTCCAGTTTCAAACCACCACGACTGACATACTTGAGTTTCTCGCCCTTGAGTTTTAGCTCGGTGTCATCTGGAATTTTCTCTCCTGGCTTGTCAAACCGTTCTCCATTAATGACTGCTACGACTAGGCCAGCCATGACACCACGCTTGGCCTGCTCTCTCGTTTCAAACAAGCCCTGTTTATAAGCTAGTACATCCACTCTTTCCTTAGCCATTGATTCTCAAACTTTCTACTACTTTTACAATCGATTCTGTTTCAAAGTGAACCTGCTGGGCAATGTCGTCTAATTTGGCATTAGCTTGATCCAAAGTCTGGTTACAAAAGGCAATAGCCTCTTTCAAACCCAACAAGGCAGGGTAGGTTGATTTTTCTGCCTGTAGGTCCTTTTGTGGTGTCTTGCCGATTTCCTCAAAACTGGCGGTCACATCTAACACATCATCTCGAACTTGAAAAGCAAGACCAATTAGTTCCCCAACAGTTTTCAGTTTTGCCTGCATTTCAGGTGCCAATTCGGCTATGATGGCAGCTGCTTGGAAGGGATAGGCTAGTAACTTTCCAGTCTTATTAGCATGAATAGTCTGGAGTTCTTCCAAAGACAAATGCTGGTGTTCGCCTTCCATGTCCAAAACCTGTCCTGCCACCATGCCCAGACTTCCTGAAGCAAGCGATAAGTTGGCAATCAAGTCCACCTTGATCTGACTTGGCAAATCTGCCTGCGCTATCAAAGCATAAGGATCTAGGAATAAAGCATCTCCAGCCAAAATGGCCATAGCTTCACCGAATTTCTTGTGATTGGTCAACCGCCCTCGACGGTAATCATCATCATCCATAGCTGGAAGATCATCATGAATCAAGCTCCCTGTATGAATCATTTCCAAGGCAGCAGCTACCTGCGCGTGAGCAGGTTTGATGGCAACCTGCAAAGCTTCCAGAACTTCTAACAAGAGAAAAGGACGGATACGCTTGCCACCAGCATGAATGGAATAGAGAACAGACTCTCGCAAACTAGAAGCAAACTGCTGGTCTCCATAAAAATCTTCCAAGGCCGACTCGACAAGAGCTAATTTTTCTTGCTTCTTCATTCAAAATCACTTTCTGTTCCGTCTTCTTGCATGACCTTGACCAAGGTCTTTTCAGCCTTGTCCAACGTCGCTTGGAGCTCTTTTGACAAGACCATGCCCTTTTGAAAGGCCGCAATCGCATCTTCCAGAGCAATTTCACCATTTTCCAAACTTTGGACAATGGTCTCCAGTTCTGCTAGATTTTCCTCAAATTTCTTTTGTTTTGACATCTTTAACCTCTAATTCTACTTGACCATCTCGCATCAAAAGCGTCACTTGGTCTTTTTTCTTCAAATTTTCAACCGAATCAACTACGGACTCTTCTTTTTTGACAATAGCATAGCCACGCGCCACGATTCGACTGGTATCCAACATCAACAAGGCTTCTGAAAGTCGCTTGACTTCAGCAACCTTGGCATCATAAACCAGCGCCATTTGGCTACGTAAGAGCTTATCCAACTGACCAAGTCGGTCTTGATAACGTTGGATTTTGGTAACAGGTGATAATTGGATTAGTTGATGGGTCCTTGCTTGTACTAGCTGTTTGTTATCAGAAATCCGTGCTCGCAAACTTTGTTTTAATCGCAGTTGCAGTTGATCCAAGCGTTGCAAATAACCATCATACAAACGCTCTGGCTGTCTAAAGATGACTGACTGACTACATTTTTTCAAAAATTCTTGTTTCTTAGATAGGACATTTCGGACTGCTGTTGCCATCCGTTTTTCCTGATTTTGCAAATGAGCTAATACATCCAACTTGGTCACAGGTGTTGCTAGTTCAGCCGCAGCAGTCGGTGTCGCAGCTCGTCTATCTGCCACAAAATCCGCCAAGGTCACATCCGTCTCATGCCCCACACTAGAAATGATTGGCAAGCGAGATTCAAAAATAGCCCGTACCACAATCTCTTCGTTAAAGGCCCAGAGATCCTCGATGGAACCTCCACCACGACCAATAATCAGCAAGTCCAAATCGTCCCGTTGATTGGCATGCGCAATATTTCGAGCAATTTCCTCTGCAGCCCCTTCACCTTGAACCTTGGTCGGATAGAGAAGGATATCAACACCTGGAAAGCGTCTGCTGACGGTCGTGATAATATCTCGAATCACGGCTCCACTGCGACTGGTCACTACACCAATTCTCTTAGAAAATTGGGGCAGAGGTTGCTTGAAGCGTTCTTGAAACAGGCCTTCTTCTGTCAATTTTTTCTTGAGTTGTTCAAACTGAATCGCAAGCGCACCAACTCCATCAGGCTCTGCCTTTTCAATGATGATGGAGTAGCTACCACTTGGTTCATAGACCTGTACACGCCCAATCACATTGATCTTCATTCCTTCTTCCAGGTCGAAACCTAATTTCTGATAAATCCCAGACCAGATGGTCGCTTGAATAACTGCATGGTCATCTTTTAGGGAGAAATATTGGTGAGTAGGTCGTTTACGAAAGTTGGAAACTTGACCAGTTAAATAGACCCGTTCCAAGTAAGGGTCTTTATCGAATTTCATTTTCAGATACTTGGTCAAAGTTGTCACCGATAAATACTTTTCCATCTCCACCTACTATTCATTTTCTTGCTCTTTCATGGGTATTATTATACCAAAAATATGCCTAAAAATCTCCATTTATGTACCATTATGAGAGAAAAATAGAAAAGGAGGCAAGGCCTCCACGTCTGATTATTTGCTGTTTCGAGCTTCTTCCAAAATCTTTGCAATCTTGGTCGTCAACAGGTCAATAGCAACTGTATTGCTAACCCCTTCAGGAATGACGATATCAGCATAACGCTTGGTTGGCTCGATAAACTGATGATACATAGGTTTAACTACACCTAAGTACTGGTCAATGACGCTATCAAGGCTACGGCCACGTTCTTCCATATCGCGCTTGATACGACGAATAATGCGCACATCATCATCCGTATCCACAAAAATCTTGATATCCATCAAATCGCGCAGACGCTTGTCCTCCAAGACCAAAATCCCCTCAACGATAAAGACATCTTGAGGCTCCTGACGATAAGTCTTGCTACTCCGTGTATGCTCTGTATAGTCATAAGTCGGGATGTCCACCGGACGCCCTGCCAACAATTCCTTAATCTGCTCAATCATCAAGTCTGTATCAAAGGCAAAAGGATGGTCGTAGTTGGTTTTGACACGCTCTTCAAAGGTCAAATGAGACTGATCCTTGTAGTATGAATCATGCTCAATCATGGAAATCTTTTCATCTGGAAAATGCGATAAAATGGCTCTTGAAACACTGGTCTTACCACCACCAGAACCACCTGTCACTCCGATAATGATTGGTCTATTTTGCATGCTATCCTCCGTTTTTTTATCCGTCGTCTATTCTATCACATTTTTTACAAAATTTATAGTCTGGTTTCAATAGTCTATGGGAAATAACACTCCCTACACCCCAGTTAGACTAGCTAAAAACCTTTCTTGGCTTGTAGAGATTGTCCCGTTTTTCTAGAATGGCTAGCAATGCATCGCCTTCAAAGGCAGCTAATTCTTGTTCTGTTTGTTCGAGCTCTATAAAACGACCAAAGCGTACTTCTGTAGCCTCTTCTGGAGTTAGGGTAACTTTAACAAGATCCCCCGTTCCAATCTCTAGAGGATGGAGAAAGTCCAATTGGCCAGCCTCCACTTTTTCAGCAATTTCTTCCAAGGTAAGAGCATCTTCTAGTTTCAAACCAGCCGCACTGGTTCGAGTCAGATGCGACATATGGGCCGCATAACCCAATTTTTCTCCCAAGTCAACTGACAAGGTACGGATGTAAGTCCCCTTACTACATTTCACACGAAAGGTAAAACGTGCTAGATTCCCCTCATAAGAAATCGGACTTGTCCGCTCAAATTGATAAATGGTCACCTGACGCTCTGGACGCTCTACTTCTTGACCAGCACGCGCATACTCATAAAGCTTACGACCATTGACCTTGACAGCCGAATACATAGGTGGAATCTGAGTAATAGGCCCAGTCAAGCTAGCAATCGCTTCATCGACAAGATTTTCATCTAAGGGCGACAGAACGGGTGTCTCAGCGACCACTTCTCCACTGGCATCCTCAGTCGTTGTTGAATAGCCAAGAGTGATTTCCCCCTCATAGACCTTGCCCTCATCCTGCATAAACTCGACCATGCGGGTCGCCTTGCCAACCGCAATGGGCAAAACACCCACTACATCCGGATCCAAGGTCCCACCATGACCAATTTTCTTGGTTCCCAAAATCTTACGCAGTTTAAAAACCGCATCATGCGAGGTCATCCCCGCTTCTTTTTTTAAGTTGATAATACCGTTCATTTTTGCTTTCTCACTCCCCCTTCAATGCTTCAAACTTCGCTTTCATAGTTGGATTTTTTCGAGTCAATTTTTTGACCGAAACATCTTCCAATTTATTGTTTGCGAGGCGAAGTTGGTTTTCGGATGTGGTTAGGAACTTCTTGACCTCTTCCATGCGTTTGATGGCCTTGTCGATTTCATCGATGGCTTTGCCAAAGTTAGTCGAAGCTGAGTTGTAGTTCTTAGCAAAGGCTAGTTTAAAGGCATCCAAGTCTTCCTCAAAATGTGTAATATCAATATTTTGCTCCCGAACCAAGGCCAACTCCTGCTTATATTTTAGAGAATTAAGAGCCGCATTTCGCAAAAGCCCAATCAACTGGATAAAGAACTGAGGACGGACCACATACATCTTTTCATACTCGTGGCTAACGTCAACAATCCCTGTGTTAAAGTAGTCGTTATCAGCCTCAAGCATGGTCACCAAAACGGCATACTCACAGTTCTTCTCCCGACGGTCCCTGTCCAATTCCTTGTAGAAGTCCGCATTCTTATGCTTCTTCTCTGTTCCATCTGCTTCGTTTTTCATCTCAAACATGATGGAAATGATTTCTACTCCATTTTCATCAGATTCACGGAAGATAAAGTCCCCCTTAGACCCACGCGCAGAGACCTTGTTATCCTTCTCAAAGTAAGCATTTGGAAAGGCAAAACTACGGACCTTGTTAAACTCACTCTCTGCATACTGTTCCAAACTTTCCCCAATCGCTTTTGTAGATTGTTGAGCCTTAAAGTTCTTGTAAAATTCGACTTGTTCACTGGCTGCTTTAAGCTGGGCTTCATAGTTTTGTTTAACAGAAGCCAAAGATAACTCATTTTCCTTTTCTTGCAAGAGGAGCTGATTTTTGACCTGATCACGTTCTTTTTCTAAGTCTGAAAGGGTCTTTTGCAGTTGATTTTCATGCTCTAAACGCAAGGTAGCCAATTGGTTTTCCAAGGCCTGCACTTCCTTGTCCTTGGCCAAGAGAGCCTGATGACTTGTCTGTTCAACCTCTTTCTTGACCAACTCTTTCTCTGTAGCAAAATTTTGGATTTGACTCTGCAATTGCGCGATTTCTTGGTCTTTTTGAGCTAGTTTAGACTGTTGCTCATTCATAGCCTTTTGCTCAGCCAAAGCCAGTTCCTGCTTCATGCGATCGTGCAGTTCCTTATCAAACTCTGCCGTTCTCACTTGGGACAAAAGTTCGGCATACTGGCTTTCATTTACTGTAAAGACTTCCCCACAGTTAGGGCATTTGATTTCGTTCATATCGTTCCTCTTTCTAGACTTCTGTAACCATTATATCATGCCTGAAGGAAAATCAAAAACAGCGAGTCGAAACCCACTGTTTATCTTCTTTTTCTTTAAATTTTTTCCAAGGCCAAGCGCAAGTCTTCAATCAAATCTTCTACATTTTCAAGACCGATTGACAAACGAATTTGATTTGGTGTGACACCTGCTGCTTCTAGATCTTTTTCTGACAATTGACCGTGAGTGGTTGTGGCTGGATGAACAACAAGAGACTTAGCATCTGCCACGTTTGCAAGGTCAGAGAAGATTTCTAAATGATCAATTACCTTGCGGGCTTCTGCTTCCCCACCTTTGACATGGAAAGTAAAGATTGAACCCACACCTTTTGGCAAGTATTTCTCAGCCAAGGCATGATAAGGACTATCTGCAAGTTTTGGATAGTTGACTTTTTCTACCTTAGGATGGTTGACAAGGAAATCAACAATTTTCTCAGCATTTTGTACATGACGTTCCACACGAAGTGAAAGGGTTTCAAGTCCTTGAAGCAAGAGGAAGGCATTAAATGGTGACAAGGCTGCACCTGTATCACGAAGCAATTGGACACGGACAGCGATAATAAAGGCTGCTGCACCTACATCACGAGTATAGCTCAAGTTGTGATAGCTTGGGTCTTCCTCAACAAATTGAGGGAATTTTCCTGAAGCTGCCCAGTCAAAACGACCACTATCAACGATCACTCCACCAATAGTCGTACCATGGCCACCGATAAACTTAGTCGCAGAGTGAATGGCAATATCTACACCGTGAGAAAAGACATTAATCAAGTAAGGTGTGGCAAAGGTATTATCCGAAACAAGTGGAATTTGGTACTTATGAGCAATCTCTGCCAATTTTTCCAAATCTGGAATATTAATCAAGGGGTTACCCAAGGTTTCAATCAGAACAAGCTTGGTATTGTCATTGATAGCTGCTTCCACTTCCTCCAAATTATCCACGTCGACAAAGGTTGTTGTGATACCATAACGAGGAAGGGTTTCTTTCAAAAGATTGAAGGTTCCACCATAAATAGTTGATGCTGCAACTACATGGTCACCTGCATGAGCAAGAGCCAAAATCGTATAAGTCACTGCGGCCATACCTGATGCTGTTGCAAGAGCTCCAACACCACCTTCGAGAGCTGCAATTCTTTCTTCAAAGGCAGCTGTTGTAGGGTTGGTGATACGAGTATAAATGTTCCCTGGTTTTCTCAAGGCAAACAAATCTGCACCTTCCTGCGTGTCATCAAAAACAAAAGATGTTGTTTGATAAATCGGCACTGCACGAGACTTGGTAGCTGGATCCACAACTTGACCAGCATGCAGTTGCAAAGTTTCAAATTTAAAATCACGAGTCATAAGGCGACCTCCAAATAGTTTGATTAAGGATATTGTAGCACCTTAAGGTATAGTTTACAAATATTAGCTTTCTATATTTTGATATAAGAAACAGCTATTACCTTATTTTAAAAATGAAAAAAGCACGAATCAATCGTGCTCATTTTCTTAATCTACATAAGTATCTTCATTTTTATTGAGGAAAGCATATGGAAGACCCATCAAGAGGCCTCCTCCGATAAAGTTTCCAACGAAGGTTACCCCCCAGTGGCGAAGCATATTTCCAACACCGAAGTTAGCAATTGAATCCGCAGCAACACTGAATTTTACAATCGCGAAAGAAGCAAAGTTCGCAGCAATGTGCTCGTTTGTTAAGAATACAAACATGTAAATCGCCGACAACACAAGCCAAAGTTTGGCGCCACCATCTTTGACCAAAACAAATGAAAGAATCGCAATATTTACGAAAATATTTGCCAAAATCGCCTCAAGCAAGATTAATTCATTTGAGCGACCTAACTTCATCTCAACAACACCTGAGATGAAACTATCGTGTGTCAGATTTGCATAGGCTGCCGAATGAGCAAAGCCCCAACCTGCTATCAAGGCCCCAATAAGGTTGAACAAGGTACAGTAAAGTAAAATCTCAGCTGTTTTTCTCCAAGAGATTTTTTTCAAGAAACTACCAGCAGTCAAAAACATCATGTTTGATGTTACCAACTCAGCATTCAAGAAAACAATGTAGGCCAAGCCCCAAGCAAAGACAAATGGAAAGAGGAATCGTCCACTACCTGGTGCGATTTTATTAATCAAATCAGCCCCAACTGCACCTGCAGCCGTACTGAAGGTTAAAAATGCACCTGCGAACATAGAACGAATCGCATACTTAAATTTGCTTTGACTATAAAGACTTTCTTTTTTCTTGCAAGCAAATTCAATCTTTGAGATAAATTCTGAAGAAACCATAATAAACTCCTAAAAATTTTTTACCTGATAATTATATCACAAACTTTCAATATTAGGAAGCGTTTTCTGTATTTCATAACAGTTTATTTTGAAACTCTATCTATAAAAAAATCAGTAAAACCTAAGATTTTACTGATTTTATCTTTAATAGCGTTGTTTATATGGTTGATTGAAAGCTGTTAGAATTTCTTCAGGGGTTTGTGAATAGTCTTTTGTATCTTTCAAATCACCTTTTACGATAATACGCTCTGTCGCATCATAGTCTACACAGGTTACAAGCGTGATTTCATCAACACCACTACGGTCATCAATCTCATCGACGCGATCTGGTGTCACATGCTTCACTTCTCGAATTTCATAGGTATAAACTTTATCCTTATCAGTTAGATAAATTTTCATCCCATTTTTAGCACGTGACAGTGGAGAAAAGAGCATTTGACTGGCATTTTCCGCCGTGAAGATGTGATGGCTCGCAAGTGAATAGTTTCCTTTCCCCATCACTTGGTCACGCTTCATTGTACCAGCTCCATAGAAGAGATTGACATTATCGAGCCCCTTAAAAATAGGCAAGTTAATTTCTACCTCAGGAACAGCAATTCCACCGATAACAGGCAATTTTTGCGAATCCCATTGTGAGGATAAGACAGCTTCTGACGAGATAGCTTTTACTGAATCAAAGTCAAAATTTCCTTCTGTATCTTGATTTTCTTCCAATTTTTCTTTTGATACCTGGCTGACTTGGTATTTATTAGTATTCCAAACCATGAACATATCACGAATTTTTGAATTGAAAATCAAAGCAAGTGACAAGAGAATTAAAAATCCTGCCAGGATATTGATTAGTAAATTTTTACGGTTTGTTTTCTTTTTGTTCTTTTTATGAGACATTATGCTTCACCTTCTGTTTCGTTTTCTGCCCCAACTTCTTCTTTTTCTGCCGCTGTAACCGTAGTAAAGGTTACAATTTTAGCATCTTGGTCCAGGCGCATCACTTTAACTCCCATAGTTGAGCGACCTGTTTGTGAAATATTGGCAACGTTGGTTCGAATCATGACACCTGTATCAGTGATAATCATCAAATCTTCATCGCCTTTAACGGTCATAAGACCAGCAAGGGAACCATTCTTTTCAGTAATTTTAGCAGTTTGCATCCCTTTACCACCACGACCTTTTGTTGGATATTCAGTCGCAACGGTGCGCTTACCATATCCTTTTTCAGTGATGATCAGAACCTCATCCTGGTCTGTAATCACACTAGCACCAACAACTGTGTCCCCATCACGGAGATTAACACCTTTCACACCCGTAGCGATACGACTCATTCCACGAACGGCTGATTGATTAAAGCGAATTGCATAACCAAACTTGGTACCAATGATAATGTCCGTATCTTCTTCCGTCAACAAGACATTAATCAACTCATCTTCATCTTTGAGGTTCAGTGCTTTAAGTCCATTTTGACGAATGTTAGCAAATTCCTTGACGCTGGTTCTCTTCACAATACCATGACGGGTTGTGAAGAAGAGATAAGCATCGTCACTGCGTTCAGACTCGACATTGATGATGGTTTGAATACTTTCGCCTTCATCCAATTTCAAAAGATTGACAATCGGCAAGCCCTTGGCTGTACGACCATACTCAGGAATTTCATAGCCTTTCAGGCGATAGACACGGCCTTTATTTGTAAAGAAGAGTAAGTGATCATGAGTACTAGTTGACACTAACTCACGGACAAAATCATCATCCTTAACTCCCGTACCTTGAACACCACGACCACCACGTTTTTGAGCGGTAAATTCGTCTTGGTCCAGACGTTTGATGTAACCCTTATTAGACAGTGTAATTAAGACATCTGATTCTTCAATCAAATCTTCATCTTCGAGGCTTAAGACTTCACCGACCATTAATTCAGTACGACGTTGATCGCCAAACTTACGCTTGACTTCGTCTAATTCATCTTTAATGATTTGAGAAACACGTTCTGGTTTAGCTAGAATATCTGCTAAATCCGCTATCAGAGCCAAGAGATCATCATATTCAGACTGAATCTTGTCGCGTTCCAAACCTGTCAAACGACGAAGACGCATATCAAGGATGGCCTGACTTTGACGTTCAGAAAGCTTAAACTTGCTCATCAACTCAGCTTGTGCTTCCGCATCCGTTTCACTAGCACGGATGATACGAATCACTTCATCGATATGGTCTAGCGCAATCAAGAGACCTTCTAAGATATGAGCACGCGCTTCTGCTTTTTCCTTATCAAAACGGGTACGACGAACAACCACTTCTTTTTGGTGCTCGATATAAGCATCCAAAATCTGACGAAGAGACAAAATCTTCGGTACACCATTTTGAATCGCTAACATATTGAACCCGAAGTTGGTTTGCATCTGGGTCATCTTGAAGAGGTTATTAAGAATAACATTGGCAGAGGCATCTCGCTTCACTTCGATAACAAATCGAACACCTTCACGGTTTGACTCATCACGTACTGCTGTGATCCCCTCAATGCGTTTTTCCTGAACCAAACGAACAATATGCTCATGCACCTTGGTTTTATTAACCATATAAGGAAATTCTGTTACAACGATGCGCTCACGGCCAGTCTTAGTTTCTTCAATTTCAGTACGAGAACGAAGAACTATAGAACCTTTACCTGTCTCATAAGCCTTATGGATACCTGATTTCCCCATTACAAGGGCACCAGTTGGAAAATCTGGCCCAGGCAAAACTTCCATCAAGTCCTTAGTAGTCACTTCAGGATTGTCCATGACCAACTTCACTGCATCAATGGTTTCACCCAAGTTATGAGGTGGAATATTGGTTGCCATCCCAACCGCAATACCAGTTGCTCCATTAACCAAAAGGTTAGGAAAGCGTGCTGGCAAGACCAAGGGTTCACGTTCATTGGCATCATAGTTATCAACGAAGTCAACCGTATTTTTATTGATATCACGAAGCATTTCTAGAGCAATCTTGCTCATACGTGCCTCAGTATAACGCTGGGCGGCAGCACCGTCTCCATCCATAGAACCAAAGTTTCCATGTCCATCGACAAGCATGTATCGGTAACTCCACCATTGAGCCATACGGACCATGGCTTCATAGATAGAGGAATCTCCGTGTGGGTGGTATTTACCCATGACATCCCCTGTAATACGAGCAGATTTTTTATGAGGTTTGTCTGGAGTAACACCCAATTCATTCATTCCGTAGAGAATCCGACGGTGAACGGGTTTTAAGCCATCTCGAACATCAGGAAGAGCCCGCGCTACGATAACACTCATGGCGTAGTCGATAAAGCTCGTCTTCATCTCCTTTGTCAGATTGACATTCACTAAATTTCTATCCTGCATTAATAAATGCCTCGTTTCACTATTAGTAATTAAATATATTATACCATAATGTCGGCTATATTTCAGGTATCTAAAATCGCTAAAACGTTTACATCAAGAACTATAATGCATATCCGTGACAAAGCTTTTTAAAAGTGATAAAATTGAAATAACTGGGGAAATCCCTGAATAAAATTAAGGAGATGTTTAGAATAATGACTTCAACTAAACAACACAAAAAAGTTATCCTTGTCGGTGATGGTGCTGTAGGTTCATCTTACGCTTTTGCACTTGTTAACCAAGGAATTGCACAAGAGCTTGGAATTATCGAAATTCCACAATTGCATGAAAAAGCTGTTGGTGACGCACTTGACCTTAGTCACGCCCTTGCCTTCACTTCACCTAAAAAAATCTATGCAGCTCAATACTCTGACTGTGCAGACGCTGACCTTGTTGTAATCACTGCAGGTGCACCTCAAAAACCAGGTGAAACTCGTCTTGACCTTGTAGGTAAAAACCTTGCTATCAACAAATCAATCGTAACTCAAGTTGTTGAATCAGGTTTCAAAGGTATCTTCCTTGTTGCTGCTAACCCAGTTGACGTTTTAACTTACTCAACATGGAAATTCTCTGGTTTCCCTAAAGAACGCGTTATCGGTTCAGGTACTTCACTTGACTCAGCTCGTTTCCGTCAAGCACTTGCTGAAAAATTGGATGTTGATGCTCGTTCAGTGCACGCCTACATTATGGGTGAACACGGTGACTCTGAGTTCGCTGTTTGGTCACACGCTAACATCGCTGGTGTAAACCTTGAAGAATTCCTTAAAGACACTCAAAATGTTCAAGAAGCTGAATTGATTGAATTGTTCGAAGGTGTTCGTGATGCTGCCTACACAATCATCAACAAAAAAGGTGCAACATACTACGGTATCGCAGTAGCCCTTGCCCGTATCACTAAAGCAATCCTTGACGATGAAAACGCAGTACTTCCACTTTCAGTATTCCAAGAAGGTCAATACGGAGTTGAAAACGTCTTTATCGGTCAACCAGCTGTTGTTGGTGCACATGGTATTGTTCGTCCAGTAAATATCCCATTGAACGACGCAGAAACTCAAAAAATGCAAGCATCTGCTAAAGAATTGCAAGCTATCATTGACGAAGCATGGAAAAATCCAGAATTCGAAGCAGCTTCTAAAAACTAATTTAGATAGAAAAAACTCCTTGAGTCATCAGGGAGTTATTTTTATCTCTATCTTAACTAAACATTTTATGAAGTTTACGTAAAAAAAGAACATTACTTTAAAAGCTATCATGTCACAGTTTGGGCATAAATCCGAAAACTACCAATTAGATCTATACTCACGTTACAAAAAATCTGAAGCAAGCAGTATTTGACGCACTTGATATCGTCGCATTAAATCGAAAGTAAAAAGTTTTGCCCCCTAGACAAAAAAAGAGCCCATCATACAGGCTAGAAAGCTTGATATGATAGGCTTTTTTTCATTTTGATTAGCGTACTGTACGGATACGCATTGTGTTTGTACGAACAGCTTCTCCAACTGGCACACCAGCTACGATAACGATATCGTCACCAGATTGTACAAGACCTGCTTCAACTGCTTTACGTTCAGCAATTTCGAACATATCATCAGTTGATGATGGAGCATCTGTCAACATTGGGATAACACCCCAGTTCAACATCAATCCACGTTCTGTCAATTCGTCGAATGTCAATGCCAAGATATCAGCATTTGGACGGTATTTAGAAATCAAACGTGCAGTGTGACCTGTCTTAGTAAGAGTTACAATCAATTTAATGTCCATTGAGTTAGTAGCATCTTTAACAGCTGAAGCCATTACTTCTGTCTTAGAGTTACGTTCAAATGAATCTGAGTTCAAACGACCGTATTCGTTAAGAAGAGTTTGAGCGTTCTTGTCGATTGTAGCCATTGTAGTTACTGACTCAAGTGGGTATTTACCGTTTGCAGACTCACCTGAAAGCATTGTAGCGTCAGTACCGTCGATAACAGCGTTGAATACGTCTGATACTTCTGAACGAGTTGCACGTGGTTTTTCAGTCATTGTTTCAAGCATGTTTGTTGCAGTGATAACAACTTTACCAGCAGCATTGACTTTCTTGATAATCATTTTTTGGTAAACTGGAACCATCTCGAATGGTACTTCGATACCCATGTCACCACGAGCAATCATGATACCATCAGCAGCTTCAATGATTTCATCCAAGTTGTCGATACCTTGTTGGTTTTCGATTTTAGCAAACAATTGAACGTGTCCGTTTCCAGTTTCTTTACAGATTGCACGAACTTCGTTCACGTCTTTTGCAGTACGTACGAATGAAATTGCGATGAAGTTAATTCCT
Organism: Streptococcus sp. UMB1203; assembly: GCF_030217725.1. Lineage (GTDB taxonomy): Bacteria > Bacillota > Bacilli > Lactobacillales > Streptococcaceae > Streptococcus. Next base: position 19,188 of record NZ_JASOOK010000024.1, read on the forward strand.
TGTTCAAGACCAAAGCGGATATCGTCGTTATCACGCTCAGCAAGAGCTGGGAAAGGAATTTTAGTGTTAGGGATGTTAACACCTTTTTGTTTAGCAATTACGCCATCGTTTTCAACTTCAACTTCGAATTCACGAGTTGCGTCATCTTTAGCAACCACACGAAGTCCAAGTTTACCATCGTCAACCAAAACTTGACGACCAACTTCAACATCATCATAGATATCAAGAGCACCAGCAACGTTCAATGCAATCACATCACGAGTTGATTTGATTCCTTGTTTAGTCGCAACACGGATTTTTTCACCAGTTGTGTAAGAGTACTCTTTTGCATCTCCTTCAAATAATTCAGTACGGATCTCAGGTCCTTTTGTATCAAGAAGGAAACCAACTTTTTTACCTGCAAGTTTTTCTGCAAGTTTAACAGTTGCCATACGGTCACCTTGTTCTTGGTGGTCACCGTGTGAGAAGTTGAAACGGAATGTGTTAGCACCAGCTTCAATCAATTTAGCAATGTTTTTAGCTGAAGCTTCAACATCAAGTTTTTCACCCCAGTATCCGTCATCACCGAATTTTTTACCACCACGGATTTCTACCGCAGGTCCCAAAGTTGCAACGATTTTTACACGTTTGTTCATGATTTTTGTGACTCCTTTATATATGACCTTTTTGGTCTTATTAACAAAATTATAAATTATGACAAGCTCTTATTCAAGCTAGATAGCTCAAGATCAGCTTTATGTGGGTTGTTAACCACAATCTTACCATTTGCAGTCAAGCTAAACAAAGCTCCTTCTTCTGCAGTTCCAAGAATTGGGTTTTCAACCATTTTCTCATTACGGATACCAACCGCAACACCACCAATACCTTCTTTAAGAAGTTTAACGGCATGGGCACCCATACGTGACGCCAATACACGGTCACGCGCAGTTGGAGAACCACCACGTTGAATATGTCCAAGTTCTGTCACACGAAGGTCGCTTGTATCTCCAGCTTCTTTAAGTTTTTGACCAAATTCAGCTGCTGACATCACACCTTCTGCCAAGACAATGATATTGTGTTTTTTACCACACTCGTAACCACATTTAATGCTTTCTACGATATCTTCAATCTTGAATCCTTCTTCAGGAATGATGATTTCATCAGCACCAGTTGCAATACCAGCCCAAAGAGCGATATCACCTGCGTTACGTCCCATAACTTCGATAACAAATGTACGACGGTGACTTGATGATGTATCACGAATCTTATCGATAGCGTCCATAGCAGTAGTAACCGCTGTGTCGAAACCGATTGTGAAGTCAGTACCAACGATATCGTTATCGATTGTACCAGGAAGACCGATAGCTGGGAAGCCATGTTCAGTCAAACGCATAGCACCGTGGTAAGATCCGTCACCACCGATAACAACTACACCTTCAATTCCGTGTTTTTTCAATTGCTCAATCCCTTTAAGTTGCCCTTCAAGTTGAGCGAACTCTGGGTAACGAGCAGAGTGAAGGAAAGTACCACCACGAGAAATGATGTCTCCTACTGAAGCTGCATCTAGGGGATGAATTTCACCAGCAACCATACCAGCATATCCATCATAGATACCAAATACTTCCATTCCTTCTGAGATTGCTTGACGAACAACTGCACGGATGGCAGCGTTCATACCAGGGGCGTCTCCACCACTAGTCAAAACAGCAATACGTTTCATATTGGTTATGCTCCTTTTTCTTTTAACATTCTTACTGATTATATCACATTTAATTAGAAAATTCTTCTATTTTCCGTAATTTTAGCGATAAATCGTTTTCATAACGATTCCACCTAATTTCGCTTCTAATTCAGTGGATTTAGCCACAAAATGATAGGGAGAAACAATCGTTCTCTGTTCCTCTTCATACCTGATGATGACTGGGATTGAGCCTTTATATTGGTCTAGAATTCTCGAGATTTCTTGATCCGAATCATGATTCTTCACCTGAATCCAAAAGCGCTCAGCTACCGCTTCTCTTATTTCTTGTGCAATCATTTGCAGACGGCCGTCACGTGACTGGACTTTTCCTTTGATGTAGTAGAATGCTCCTTCTCTTACTTCCTGACCAACCTGTCGATATAAATCTGAAAAGAGTGTAACATCCAATTTTTTCTTACTGTCATCCACCTGTAAGAAAGCCATATTTTCACCCTTTTTGGTACGAATTACTTTTATTTTCTGAATTTCAACCAATATAATTGAGTGACTATTTTCTGACAAATTTCCGATTGGTGTAATTGGGTAGATAGCCTTACTTGCAATAGCTTGTAGTGGATGTTTGCTAACTCCCACTCCTAGAAGCTCTTGTTCCATATAGAATTTTTCTTGTTCCGTCCAATCTTCCGATTCCTGCCAACTATAAGTAGTATCTCCAAACAAGCTTCCTAACTCTTTCACAAATTCAAATAGATTAGCTAAATTATTGAATACTTTTTGACGATTTTTCTCAAATGAATCGAAAAGACCGACTTTTACTAATGGTTCTAGCAGAGGAAGTTTCAGATAATTCTCAGGTAATTTAGCTATAAAATCTTCAATGTTAGAATAAGGTCTGTTTTCAATAATCCAAAGCGCTAAATCATTGCTGACCCCTTTAATCGATTTCAGACCTAGATAGATGGACTTGTTGGCAATTTTATCGTGATAGGGGATGGTATTGATGGACAGAGGGGCTACTTCAAAGCCTGCTTCAAGTGCATCTGTTAAGTAATCACTGTTGGCAGAATTCAACATGACCTGATAAAATATAGCTGGATAATGCGTTTTAAAATAAGCCAACTGGAAGGCCAAGGCTGAGTAAGCATAGGCGTGAGATCGGTTAAACCCATAACCTGCAAACTTCTCCATGACATCAAAGACCTGCTCTGCCTTTTCCGCAGTATGGCCTGCTTTTAATGCCCCCTGAATAAAGGAAGCCCTCATCTCATGCATGGCAGAGGCATCCTTTTTCCCCATAGCTCGTCGCAAAATATCGGCTTTCCCAAGACTAAATCCGGCAAATCGCTGAGCAACCTGCATAACCTGCTCCTGATAGAGCATGACACCATAGGTTGGTGCCAAAATATCCTCCAGCACTGGATCCAGAACCGTCACTTCTTCCTGACCATGCTTTCTTGCCACAAAATTATTGATATAGTCACTTGCACCTGGACGATTTAAAGAAGTAGTTGCTACGACATCTTCAAAGCAGACTGGTTGAACACGTTTAAGCAGGCGAATAGCGCCTGGTTGTTCAAATTGAAAGATACCTTTTGTATTACCAGCAGCAAAAAGAGCTAGCGTTTCTTTGTCTTCCAAATCAATTTCTTTAATTTTCAGATGAATCCCTTCTGTTTCAGCAAGCAACTCTTGCATTTTCTGGACAAAGGTAAGATTTCGCAGTCCCAGAAAATCCATCTTTAAAAGTCCGCTAGCTTCAACACCATGAGCATCGTACTGAGTCAATGGAATTTCATCTCCATGCTTTAGAGGAATGTAGTCAGTCAAATCTTGGTCACTGATCACAACACCAGCCGCATGGACAGAGGTTTGTCTTGGATAGCCCTCTATCTTGCAAGCAATGTCAAAGGCTTTTTGGTATTCTAACTTACTATTGATTTGCTGACGAAACTGGAGATTGCCCTCATAGGCTGACTTAAGATTGTCCCGAAAACTGATTTTCTTAGTAATTGCGGATAATTCATACTCAGGCACACCAAAGCGTTTCAAGACATCACGCAGAGCCTGCTTGGCTCCAAAGGTTGAAAAAGTAACGATTTGAGCCGCATGTTTACTGCCATATTTATTACCAACGTACCTGATAAAATCCGGACGATAAATATCAGGAATATCAATATCAATATCAGGCATGGTATAGCGTTCACGATTGAGAAAGCGTTCAAAAATGAGATTCTTCTCCACTGGGTCAATCCCTGTGATGTCCAAGGCATAGGAAACCAAGCTCCCAACCGCAGAACCCCGTCCCATTCCCATATAATAGCCATTCGAACGTCCGAAACGCAACAAATCCCAAACGACCAAGAAATAATCATCAAAGCCCATATCATGAATAACAGCTAATTCTTGGTCTAGACGGTCTTGATATTCTTTACTAGACAATCCCTTCTGAGCAAGCCCCAATTCAGCACGCTCTCTCAACTCTTCTACGGCTGGTCTAGATGGGTTAAAACGAGGCAGTTTCAGACTAGTATCCAAGTCATAAGAAATACCTGAAATAAGCTTTTCTAAATTGTCCAAGGCTTGCGGAAAACGCTCTTGGAATAGTTTTTCTAAAGAACTTGCCGATATAAAGACATCTTGTCGTGAACGCAAGGGAACTTCTCTAAGTGGTAGATTTTCTTTAATCGCTGTTAAGACTTGCAGGACTTCTCTATCCCTGCTTTCAAAAGCATTGACCCGATAGAGAGGTAAAATAGGATGATGAAATTCGCTGGCCAGTGTTTCTGGATAAACTCCAATATAGTAATCACAACCTAGATTGAGCGAGTCAAGCTCTTCAAAATAAGGCACAATTACCGCGATATCCTCCAGGTACTGGGACAGGACTGACCAACTTTTCTCCCCCTGCATCTTGGCTGTTGAAAGCTTCATCAACTGCTGATAGCCCACACTAGATAGAGCTAAAAAGCGCAGATTCACTTCCTGAGCATCTTCAAGCACAGTCATTTCAAGCCCTAGTAAAGGATGAATGCCGTATTTTTTTGTAACCTCTAGAAAGTCGAAAGCACCATAAAGATTGTCAATATCCATCATAGCCAGATGAGTGTATCCATAGTCTTTTGCTACTCTCACATACTTGTCGATTGGAATGACACTCTCCATAAAACTATAGACTGTTTTTGTATCTAGTTGTGCGATCAATTTACACTTCTCCTCTATCGTTCTCACTATATTATACCATTTTCAAAAAGATAAAGAAAAGAACCTGAGATAACAAATCTCAAGTTCTTTCTTTATTTGATTGCAAGTTAGCATCTAATGAGAATCAAAATGATTATTCTTCATCTTCTCTTTTCTTACGAGCAATCAATCCAAATCCACTTAGGACTCCTAGAAGTCCAAGTGCTGCAAGGCTAGCATGATCTTCTGTACCTGTATTTGGAAGTTCACGTTGACCATCAACATTTTTTGGTGTATCAGGTGTTGGTGTTGGTTGTGGCACTGGAACGTAGCTGATTGGTGTATCCTTAGTTGGATCGTTCGGTACGTTTGGTACTTCGTATCCTTTAGTTGGATCTTTTGGATCTACTGGTTTCAGTGGGTTTCCGTTTGGATCTACTGGAGTGAATCCTGGTACATAAGGTACTTTAGGTTTATCTGTTCCTGGTTTCGTTGGATCTTTAGGATCGTTTGGATATGTGATTGGATTTGTTGGTGTTCCTGGAATATTTGGAATCCATGAACCTAACTTATCGTAAATCACTGTTTCATTGATATCCTTGATTGTATCAGGTGTTACTCGTACATCTTTAGTTGATGATTCTAGATCACCATCTTTAGCAATGTATCCTTTCACAACTGGTACTGGGTATCCGTTGAAGATATCATCGTTACGATCTGTTGTCCATCCTCCATATGTGATTTCACCAGTTACTAAGTTCACTTTCGCTTCACGAGTAAACTTGATAGTTTCTGTACGAGTTTCAGAAACTTCGTTTCCATTGCGATCCACATACTTGATAGTACGTGTAGCTGATTTCTCAGTTACAAGATCTTTCACAGTATTTGGCCATACTGGACTATTTGGATCGTTAGGGAATACTGGTTTACCTGGCTCTGGTGTAGATGGTGTTACTGGAGTTCCATCTGGGTTCTTCGGTAAGTTTGGATCATTTGGATCTACTGGCTTACCTGGTGTAACTGGAATAATTCTTTCAGCTACTGTTACAGTGAAGATTTGATCTACAGATTTGTCTTTATCAAATACTCTGTCTGTATCTTTAGATGGGAACTCGTTCTTAACGACTCTGTATCCAGCTCTTTCAAGCTTTTCAATCGTCTTAGTTACTTCATCAACTTTAGACTTAGTGAAGTTAGCTCCTGAATCACCCTCATCGACTACCGGAGTTGATACTACTTTACCTTTTTCATCTACGAAGTTAGTGATAGCTTTTTGCTTATCAGTTACGTAAGTGATTGGTGTATCTGTACTTGGATCTGTTGGTACTGGTGGTACTTCATATCCTTTAGTTGGATCGTTTGGATCTACTGGTGTTAATGGAACTAGTGGGTTAGTATTTGGATCTACTGGTTTAGTTGGATCTTTTGGTACCACTGGCGTAGTTCCTGGGATATAAGGTACTTTAGGTTTATCAGTTCCTGGTTTAGTTGGATCTTTTGGATCGTTTGGATACGTAACTGGAGGAACTGGTGTAGAACCTTCTGGTACTTTTGGAATCCATGAACCAAGTTTAGTGTAGACAACTTCGATGTTTTCATCTTTAGAGTCTGCAGTCAATCCTTTTGTAGCTGCTACTTCTTTTTGTTTAGCATCTTTCAGGATGTAGCCTTTAACTACTGGTGATTCAACCTTATCGAATGTTGTATCTCCATCTTTAGCTGTCCAGTTACCGTAAGTGATTTCACCTGTTACTGAATTGATCTTAGCTTCACGAGTGAATGTAACTTTATCTGTTACTTTCTTAGCTACTTCCTCACCATTTTCGTTAACGTAAGTGATTGTACGATTAACGTGGCGAGTTGTATCAATCTTCTTAATTAGATCTTCTGTCCATTTTGGTCCATCAGGATTGTTAGGATCGATTGGATCACCTGGTTTTGGTTTGTTTGAATCATTTGGATTTTCTGGATCCACTGGTTTGATTGGCTCAACGTGTGGTGTAACCGTTACTACGAAGTTTTGATCAACTTTTGTATCTTTATCGTAGTTCTTATCTGTAGCTGTTGTGAATCCGTCAGTTACTAGGTCATATCCTAGAGCTTTAAGTTCAGCAAGTTTAGCTACTGTACTGTACTCGATTGGTTCTCCAGATTTACCTTCTAGGTTATCTGTGTGAAGTACTGTTCTTGTTCCTTCTACAACATAAGTTACTGTCGCTTTTTGAGTATCTTTCTCATAAGTGATTTCAGTATCTTCTGTTGGGTTTTCAGGTGTTGGTGGAACATATCCTTTGCTTGGATCATTTGGATCTACTGGTTTCAGTGGGTTTCCATTTGGATCTTTTGGCGTTGTTCCTGGAACGTGAGGAATCACTGTTGTTGGTGTTCCTGGTTTTGTTGGATCTGTTGGATCATTTGGATATTGAGGTTTCTCAACTTTTGGAACTTCAAATCCTTCTGGTACTTTTGGTACCCATGAACCAAGTTTAGTGTAGACAACTTCGATATTCTCATCTTTAGAGTCTGCAGTTAATCCTGTTGTAGCTGCTACTTCTTTTTGTTTCGCATCTTTTAGGATGTAACCTTTAACGACTGGTGATTCAACTTTATCAAATGTTGTATCTCCATCTTTAGCTGTCCAGTTACCGTAAGTGATTTCACCTGTTACAGCGTTGATCTTAGCTTCACGAGTGAATGTAACTTTATCTGTTACTTTCTTAGCTACTTCCTCACCTTTTTCGTTAACGTATGTAATTGTACGGTTCACGTGGCGAGTTGTATCAATCTTCTTAATTAGATCTTCAGTCCATTTTGGTCCATCAGGATTCTTAGGATCGATTGGTTGTCCTGGTTTTGGTTTATTAGGATCATTTGGATTTTCTGGATCTACTGGTTTGATTGGCTCAACGTGTGGTGTCACTGTTACTACGAAGCTTTGATCTACTTTTGTATCTTTATCGAAGTTCTTATCTGTAGCTGTTGTGAATCCGTCACTTACTAAGTCATATCCAAGTTTCTTCAATTCAGCAAGTTTAGCTACTGTTGAGTACTCGATTGGTTCTCCAGATTTACCTTCTAGGTTATCTGTATGAAGTACAGTTCCAGTTCCTTCTACCACATAAGTTACTTTCGCTTTTTGAGTATCTTTTTCATAAGTGATTTGCGTATCTTCTGTTGGGTTTTCAGGTGTTGGTGGAACATATCCTTTAGATGGATCGTTTGGATCTACTGGTTTCAGTGGGTTTCCATTTGGATCTTTTGGAGTTGTTCCTGGTACGTGAGGAATCACTGTTGTTGGTGTTCCTGGTTTTGTTGGATCTGTTGGATCGTTTGGATATTGAGGTTTGTCAAGTTTTGGCTCTTCAAATCCTTCTGGTACTTTTGGTACATATTTTCCAAGTGGTGAGTAAACTACGTTTACTACTGAGTCAGCCGCATCGTGAGCAACGTTCTCTACTTTTTCAGCTGCTTTAATATCTGCAACATATCCTTCGATTACTGGAGATGTTACTTCAGCTAATGTTTGTGGTTCTGTCCAATCAGAAGTATAAGTGATTTCACCTGTTACTTTGTTTAGATCACCTTTACGAGAGTAACGAAGTTTTTGTTCTACAGTAGCTGCAGCTTCTTGACCACGTTTAGCTTCTTCTACTTTATCAGTATTCGCATATCTGTAGTTGATTGTACGATTTACTTCATCTAGTAATCCTAGTTGTTCGTAAGTACGTTGTTTTGGATCTCCAGGTACTTTGTCTCCTGGTTTTGGAGTTACGTCCGGCGTATTTGGATCTAGCGGTTTATCTGGATCGATTGGAGTGATTCCTTCTTTAACGATTACGTAGTAAACTTGGCTAATTCCATCATTACCTTTATCATCTTTATCATCAAATGTACGGTTCGATTCAGCGTAGAATGCTACACGTTCTGCTGTGTAAGCTGCATCTGTTGGCGCAACTACTTCGTAACCTTTAGCTTCTAATTCAGCTTTAACGTTATCGATGTTTGTTGTCTTAATTGCTTTACCTGTGTCTCCTGCTTCTGCAACTGAAACGTGAACCGCAGTTCCATCAGCTTTAATGAAGTGAACTAGAGCAACTTGAGAACCATCTTTAACATACGTGATTGTAGTGTTTTGAGTTGGGTCTTCTGGTACTTTCGGTACTTCATAACCTTTAGTTGGATCGTTAGGATCTTTCGGAGTTAATGGTTTACCGTCTGGTCCTACTGGTGTTGTACCAGGGATGTATGGTACTACTGGAGTTTCAGTAGGTGTTCCTGGTTTTGTTGGATCTTCATTAGTTGGAGTTTCATATGGTTTTGGTGTTAAATCAGTTCCTGCTGGAGGTGTTACTCCTTCTGGAATTACCGGTACATATGAACCAAGTTTACGGTAGATAATTGTTTCTTCACTATCTTTATCAGTAGCTTTAACATTTTCACGAGCTGTTGATTTAGCCGCTGAAGCTACATATCCAGGTTTGTTTGGTGTTGTTACAGCATCAATTGTTGTATTGCCATCTTTAGGAGTCCATGTACCGTAGTTAGAGATTGCTCCTGTTACTGGATCTAGGTCAGCTGTACGAGTGAATGTTAATGTTTGTACATTGTCAGGGATACCTGCATCTGATCCGTCAGCTAGTTTGTAGTGAACTGTGTGTGTTACTTCTTCGATTAATCCTAATTCTTTGTAAGTACGTCCTTTTGGATCGTTTGGTACTTTGTCTTCAGGTTTAGGAGTAACATTTGGAGTATTTGGATCTACTGGCTTACTTGGATCGATATTTGCTGGTTTGGTAGTATAGATTACTGTTTCAGTAATATCCTCAGCAGTTGCTGTTACTTCTGTCGCTGGTACAGTCTCTTTATCTGGAGTGAAGTTTGTAACTTTTGGTGAAGTTACAGCTTCAAATGTTTGAGCTGGTGACCATTCTCCGAATGTAACCTTACCAGTTACTGGATTGATAGTTGCTGAACGTTTGAACTCTTTAGTTTCTTGTACTGAATCAGCAGCCTTTGAACCATCTGCGTAAACATACTTGATTGTACGTTTCACTTCCTCTTTACGTCCGTCTTCTAACTCTTTGATTAACTCTGGAGTCCATTTTGGTCCTGTTGGATTATTTGGATCGATTGGTTGATCTTTAGTTGGAGTTGGGTCGTTTGGATTTACAGTAATTGGCTTAGCAGTTACTAGGACTTTGTATACTTGGTTAGTCTTAGAATCTGCATCGAATGTACCATCTGTTGGGTAGTTGTTTTCTACAACTGTATAACCTTTAGCTTTTAGTGCTTCAATTGTTGCTGTTACATCTGCAGCTTTAGTGAATGCTTTTCCTGTATCACCAGTATCTACTACTGATTCTGCAACTGCACCTTTTTCAGTCTTATCCGTTTCACTGTTTACTTCAATGAAGTGAACTACTGCTACTTGAGAACCATCTTTCGTATAAACGATTGTAGTATCCTCAGTTGGATTTGTTGGTGTTGGTGGGTTATATCCTTGTTTTGGATCGTTAGGGTCTTTCGGAGTTAACGGTTTTCCATCTGGGCCTACTGGTGTTGTACCTGGTACATAAGGAATCGTTGTTGTTGGTGCTCCCGGTTTTGTAGGATCATCTGGATTATTTGGATATTGTGGGTTTTCAATTGTCGGAGGAGTGAATCCTTCTGGAACAACTGGTACATATGAACCAAGTTTACGGTAGATAATTGTTTCTTCACTATCTTTATCCGTAGCTGATACATTTGTACGTTCTGTAGATGTTTTCGCTGAAGCCACATATCCATCTTTATTTGGTGTTGTTACAGCATCAATTGTTGTATCTCCACCTCTAGCTTTCCATGTACCGTAGTTAGAGATTGCTCCTGTTACTGGATCTACCTCTGCAGTACGTGTAAATGTTAATGTTTGTACATTATCAGCGATACCTGCATCTGAACCGTCTTCAAGTTTGTAGTGAACTGTGTGTGTTACTTCTTCGATTAATCCTAATTCTTTGTAAGTACGTCCTTTTGGATCGTTTGG